>JANNFT010000364.1:0-2698 GCA_031380185.1 Pseudomonadota bacterium | reverse complement strand
GCCCACCCCAAAATCGCTCATTCCTCCCCACCGCAAGCAGTGGGGCATCCTGATCGGTTTTCGTGATGTATTCAGCATATCATCCTGAGCAACTCGAAGGATCTGCTTTCGCGTATCCGTCAGCAGCGATGCCGACGCCGTGGAAATATGTCATCCTGAGCAACGCGAAGGATCTGGTTTCGCGGCTGCACAAAGCAGATCCTTCGCGGCGCTCAGGATGACAGTTATTGAAGGTGATTGCGAATCGTACAATCTGGCGCACGGTGACGCGGCGATCTCTTTTTTTCGCGATTATCAAGAAAGAGATTGCTTCCCCCGTATCAAGTGCGGGGCTAAAGGCGGCTCGCAATGACAGGGTAGAAAAAGATCACTTTGTATCGCTGATCGTCAAACGGCCATTCGACTCGCGCAGCCTATTCGCAAGCAAACTGGCGCAGGCGTAAACCGCATCGATATGCGGCGTCGGCGTTTGCGTGAGGCGGCCCAGTTCGATCACCGAACCAACCAACGCATCGATCTCCAGCGCGCGCCCGGCTTCGACGTCTTGCAGCATCGAAGTTTTGTGTTTGCCGACACCCTCGGCGCCGGCGATGCGCCGTTCCAATGACACGCGAAATTCGATACCGAGTTTGTTCGCGACGGTCTGTGCTTCAGTCATCATGCTAGCCGCCAGCGCACGGCTCGGCGGAAACTGGCAGATGTCGACCAACGTTGCTTGCGTCAATGCGCTGATCGGATTGAAGCTGAGATTACCCCACAGCTTGAGCCAAATCTCGGAACGTATATTGGTCAACACGGATGATTTCAATCCAGCTTTCTTGAATAATTCCGCGATCGCGGCGACACGCGGCGTTTCAGCGTCATCCAGTTCGCCCACGGGAAAACGATTGCCTTCTATGTGGCGTATCACGCCGGGCGCGACCATTTCGCATGCAGGGTAAACCACGCAGCCGATGACGCGCTCGATGGCGATATGGTCGCCGATCACGCCACCGGGATCGACGCTCTCGACGCGCCGCCCGTCGAACTCGCCGCCGTGTTTTTGGAAGTACCACCACGGTATGCCGTTTTGCATAGTCACGATTGTGGTGGCGAGACCGAGCAGCGGCGCCAGTTGGTTGGCGATGGGCGTGACTTGGTGCGCCTTCATCGCAAGTATGACTATGTCCTGCGCGCCGGCTTGCGCAAGATGGTCCGTGGAGAAGATATCGCGCACAACGTGCTCGGCGCCGTCCTCGATCAGCTTCATGCCGTCGGCCTGCACCGCGGCCAGATTCGCGCCGCGAATGATAGTCGTTACTTTCGCGCCGGCCAGCGCAAGTTTGACGGCAACATAGCCACCGATCGCGCCGGCCCCCACGATACAAACATTCATGTCGATTGATTTCTCGTCGTGCAATTTAGGACTGAAATGATACCAGGTGAAACCGTCCGATACTTGTTAGTCGATATGCCGAGTATCTCGATGCCCGCAGAGCCGCACCCTGCCTTCCTCTCAAGCCATGCATTATTGGAAGGAACGAACCATGCGGTTCGTGGCCATGCACGTTTTATAAAATGAAGTGACCGGCGCACAACAGCAACAAAGAATATTTTTCGCATCGGTTCCGAATGGCTGAGTGCAACGCGCTTGACACATTAGACTAGACTGTCTAGTCTAGCGGCCAGTCAATAGGAACTTCCCTTAGTGCGTCAGACTAATTCCGCGCAAGTAGATACCATTAACGGCAGCAAGCGCAAACTTGTGCGCGATGCTGCCATTCGTGTGTTCATCGAAGACGGCTATGGCGCAAGCATGGAAAGCATCGCGGCGCGTGCCGGCGTGGCGAAGCAAACGCTGTACAACCAATTCGGCAACAAAGAAAGTTTGTTCGCCGAGGTGATTCGCCAAAGCGTCGATGACATCACTGTTGCGCTTGGCGAACCGGGCGCCGATTTGCGGCGCTCATTACTGCGCTTTGCCACTGCGTTCCGCGCGAAAGCGTTGTCGCCGCATGGATTGGGATTGCATCGCGCGTTGATCGCCGAGGCGCCGCGCTTTCCGAAGCTGGCTCGGGTGATTCACGAAAAAGGCGCGGCCAATGCACGCGATACGCTGGCAAAATTTTTACGGCAGGCGATGGATACGGGACAACTGCGCAAGGCGGATGCGCAATTCGTCGCGGAATTATTGCTCAGCATGCTCGCCGGTTTCGAGCGCGTACGCTTGCTTTATGGCGTCAAAACCGATCCGACGTCTTTAAATGAAAAGCAGAAATGCGTCGCGATCGTCGATTGTTTCTTGCACGGGTTGGCGGTGTCCTAGGTTCGGAAAATAACGCAACATAAAACATCAACAGTCGAGGAGTGTTACATCATGCGTTCTTACATTGAGTTTATCGTCAAGTTTCGTTGGATCGTCATCGCGCTGGTCGCGGCGGCGACAGTATTTTTGAGTATGCGTGGTTCATCCTTGACGGTGATTATCGATCCGAACAGCATTGTGCCGAGGTCGCACCCATTCGTTGCGACGACGTTAAAAGTCGAAGAGGTATTCGGCTCGCGCTACGTCGCCGTGATCGGCATCACGCCGAAGACCGGTGACGTGTTCCAAAAAAGTGTCTTGGATAAAGTGCAGCGCATCACCTCGGAATTACGTGTGACGCCGCGCATCGTCAAAACGAATCTGTTATCGGTTTCGGCGCGGCGCGCCAAGGAT
>JANNFT010000361.1:0-1697 GCA_031380185.1 Pseudomonadota bacterium | reverse complement strand
TCGCAATGACGGGTAGTTAAGGTTATCTATCGCGAGTTTGCCGTTTTTAGTCATTTCTCGTATCCTCACTAAAATCTGACACGAGCCGCAACGATGGATCTTAATTACTCTCCAGAAGAAAACGCATTCCGGCTGGAAGTTCGAGCTTTCCTACGCGAATCACTCCCCCAGTCATTGCGCGGCAGAGTGTTGGCGGGCATTCACCACAGTCGCGACGAACAAGTCGCTTGGCAAAAAACCCTATACAAAAAAGGCTGGTTCGCACCCCATTGGCCGAAGGAATACGGCGGCACGGGTTGGAACGCGGTGCAGCGCTACATCTTCGAAGAAGAATACGACGATGCCGGGGCGCCGCGCGTGATTCCGTTCGGCCCGATGATGTGCGCGCCGGTGATCATGGCTTTCGGCAACGATTGGCACAAGGAAAGATTTTTGCCGAAGATGCTGAATAGCGATGAAATATGGTGCCAAGGTTATTCCGAACCGGGCTCCGGTTCGGATCTCGCTTCGCTCAAAACCAAGGCGGAACGCCAAGGCGATTTTTACGTCGTCAACGGCCAGAAAACCTGGACCACGTTGGCGCATTGGGCGGATTGGATCTTTTGTCTGGTGCGCACGTCAAGCGAGGGCAAAGCACAGGAAGGCATTTCCTTTTTGCTGATCGACATGAAATCTCCCGGCGTGGAAGTGCGTCCGATCAAGTTGATGGACGGCGCCCACGAAGTAAACGAAGTTTGGTTCGACAACGTGAAAATCCCGACGGAAAATTTAGTCGGTCAAGAAAACAAAGGTTGGACCTACGCGAAATTCTTGCTCGGTCACGAGCGCAGCGGTATAGCGGCAGTCGGCCGCTCGAAACGTGAAATTGAGTTCGTTAAAGAAATCGCGCGTAAAGAACAACTCAATGGTAAACCTCTTCTCGATAATCCGCGCTTCCGCGACAAAATCGCGCAATTGGAAATCGACTTGATGGCGCTCGAAGTGACGAGCCTGCGCGTGCTGTCAGCGGAGAGTCGCGGCAAAGCACCGGGGCCGGAAGTGTCGTTCCTCAAAATTAAAGGCACGGAAATTCAGCAGGCGCTAACGGAATTGCAGATGGAGGCACTCGGCCCGTACGCATTGCCGTTCTTTCCGGATTTCGTCAACGGCCTGCCGAACGCAAAAATCGTCGGCCCGGACTACGGCCCAGCCTTTACGCCGCGCTACATGAATTACCGCAAAACCAGTATCTACGGCGGCTCCAACGAGATCCAGCGCAACATCGTCGCACAACATATTTTGGGGCTGTGAGGCACGGTATGGACTTCAACTTTTCTTCCGAACAAGAGCAACTGCGCGACACGGTCAATCGCTTGATCGAGCGCGAATACGAATTCAACCAACAACGTCATGCCATCATTAACTCGCCAGAAGGCTACAGCCCAAAGGTGTGGGCGAGCATGGCGGAAATCGGCGTATTGGGCATCGGCATCGACGAAGCGTATGGCGGCTTCGGCGGTAACGCAATCGACACGATGATTGTGATGGAAGCGTTGGGCCGTGGCCTGGTGGTCGAACCGTATTTGGCGACGGTGGTGCTCGGCGCAAATTTGATTCAACTCGCCGGATCGGACGCGCAAAAATCGACGCTGCTGCCACAAATTGTCGAGGGCAAACTCAAACTCGCCTTCGCGCACAGCGAGGCCGGCGCGCGCTAT
>JANNFT010000343.1:0-2471 GCA_031380185.1 Pseudomonadota bacterium | reverse complement strand
GCCAGCGCGAAATCCACCGCCAAAGTCCCTTCCAAAAATGCCTGCAACTGCGCCAGCGTATGTAATTGTTCGTCGTTCATATCGATCACCATAATCTCGCATCATGATCGATCCCCGCCACCCTTCAGACTCAAACCCCGTTGGAATCACGCTCCCCGTTCAGACTCAAACCATATTGGACAAGGCTCGCCCTTGACCATGATCCGGACATAGCCTAATATTCCCAATTAGATCATCTAAGTAGCAAACTTCGCCGCAAGCTAATCTTATCCGATAATTGTTTCAATTTCATTAATTCAAGACCGGCTTATTCACGTCGGCTAATCTTCCTCAGGGAACTATGAGCACACCTCCGCCGCGCATGAATTGGGATCCCGTCACCCATTATCAAGACATTAAAGTCGCCGAAGATTACGATCGCGTGCGTTTCGATAGCGTTGCCGGTCGCGTGTTCGAGCGCTTGGAGCGCAACAATATCCGCAAAGCTTTTCGACCGATCCCCAAGGGCGGCACTATTCTGGATTTGCCCTGCGGCACGGGCCGGCTCGCCGAAGCCTTGCTCGACGATGGCTTCACGATTGTCGGCGCGGATATTTCGCCCGCCATGTTGGAGGTCGCCAAGCGTCGCCTGGCGCGCTTTGGTGATCGCTTTTCGACGCTGGTTTCCGATGTGAAGGAACTGGCGAGGAGTCAGCCAAAGTCGTTCGACAGTGCACTATGTGCCCGCGTGTTGATGCATTTTCCGGTCGAAGAGCAAATAGAATTTCTTGGCGCCGTGGCGCGGTTGAGCCGTGGCCCGGTGGTATTCACGCAATCGTTGAACACGCCTTACCACCGCACCCGTCGCAAAGTGAAAAAAATGCTCGGCGACACCCATACCCCGGCAAATTTTCCGATTACCGAGGCGCAATTGAAGCAATTGCTTAAAGGCGCCAACCTGGTCGAGAAATTTCGCCTGCGTCCGATGGCGCTGGTCACCGAACAGATAATCGTCTTCGCCGAACACGCAAAATAACTGGCGCGGCGCCGTGGCGGAGCAGCGCGACAACGCGTGGATTCAGCGCGAGTTAGTCTGCCAGTTCCTCGCTGCCGACGGCGCGGAAACGGCGACGCCAATCGTCAAAGGCCCGATTTTCGAAGGCGAACTTTCCACGGTTTACTACGCAGAAACGGCGTCCTGTCCCTACCCGTTGGCAGTCAAATTCTGTATTTCTCATAGTACCGGATTACCCAATCCGATCGACGCGGCCGAGCAGTTCCAAGCGTTAAGTCACATCGCGCCGTTGATGCCCATCAGCGAACCCTACGCCGTTCCACGTCCATTCAAGCTCGACGCGCCAAACGGCCTCGTCGCCATCGAATGGATCGACGGACGCACCATCACCCGTTGCCTGAAGGACTTTCGTGTTTCTATTAATCAAACTTTGCTTTTGCTTGAGCGTGCAGGTGTATGGCTGCGGCATTTTCACTCGATCGGAAATGAGTCGCCGGCGACACTCGATGCAGAACAACAGCATCGGCAATTTGTCGCGAACCTCACGCAGTCGGAGCTATTTTCCGATCGAGTGTTCGCGCACGCTTGCCGCGAGGTCGAGCGCGGCGTGAATGGCATTGCCAAACAGGCGTTTGCGCGAGCGTTATTGCATGGCGATTTCAAGACGGACAACTTGATGTTATCCGACGGACGTTTGATCGGCCTCGACATCCAATTCCGTCACAAAAATCTAGTGCTGTGGGACATTGCGCCGTTTCTAAACCGGCTCGGATTATTTTGCTATTCGCCGCATGGCTTGCGCTTACTACGCCACCGCGCTGAAATCGAACAACGTTTTTTAACCGGCTATTTCGCGCGGCAACTCAGCCCGCCGGAAGCCGCGGCAATTGCCTGGATGCGACTTCTAATTCTGTTGCAGCAATGGGACGAACGCCACGTTTCGTTGGCAGAAAATCGACTAAAACGCGCCGTGAATAATTGGACTTATAGAAGAGAAGCAAACTGGCTGTGCAAGTCACTTTCACGAGCCGCGCTTTAGCGGCGCCGGTCAATGGCTGGAGAGCCGCATGGATATTGCCTCTCATGGAATACCCTGCCACGCGGCAAGCGGCGTGGCGATGTTCAAAAAAATGTAGGGGTAAGCGAAGCGTAATCGACGTTCGATTGGTGACGGTCTAAACACGTAACATTCGGCAGAATGGCCCATGGCCACGTCGGACGCTGCGCTTTCATTGCCCTACGGGCCCTTCGATAGGATCGTCAATCAGACCAAATTGCATTTTGTGAATGATTACCGCGTCGGCAGAATCAAGCCACAGACATCGCCAAATCCAATCCGGTAACCATCGCCTTGGCTCCAGCCCGTCATGATGATTTCATCCCCATCTTCGATGAAGGTGCGAGTTGCGATACCGTCGATGGCGACGGGATTTTTTCCATTCCAACTCAATTCCAACAAGCTGCCTAAGGAATCCGG
>JANNFT010000340.1:0-4962 GCA_031380185.1 Pseudomonadota bacterium | reverse complement strand
CATCTCCCACCGTTGGCAGGATTGGCAAAGCGAGATGGTGTGGATGTCGCTGTACTTCAGCGTCGGGGTGTGGGTTAGCATCGCGCTCATCTCCGTGCCCGTGCTGGAGCGAGATACCTCGGCCCAGCTAAGGCGCAGGACCGCGCCTTTCATAGCTGTTGAGTCGCTCGATTAGTTGATAGGAAGGTCGGCGCAGAATGCACCGATGCGATTGCTCAATCATCGCGTAAGGTGTGCCACGAGCCGGTACGTTCGGATCGATGTTTAAACCGCTGCAAGACTTGAGGACTTCGTTCTCAAGTACAGGATTGTATGGGCTGCAGCGCCGTGAGCTATGAAACACGTTCGATCCGACAGCTAAGGAAGCTCTGAATAAGTGCACGTAATTTACCCGTTCCATGTTCACAGACACTTGCGTTGGGCCCCACATACCTGAAACAATCGCGATTGGCCTAATCGACGGAGCGCCTGTATCAAAATGTTGCTGAAATTTGCGCGGCTGATCGACAAGGTCAACGAACGTGTAGGGCACGGCGTGCGCTGGTTAATTCTCGCCATGACGCTAGTCAGCGCATTGAACGCGGTCTCGCGCAAAGCGTTCAGCCTAAGTTCGAATGCCTTTCTCGAGGTCCAGTGGTACCTCTTCGCGGCGGTTTTCCTGCTTGCCGCGGGATTCACTCTGCAACGTAACGGCCATGTTCGCATCGACCTCATTTCCGCACGCCTGTCGGTCAGAACGCGACTCTGGATTGAACTGGCGGCGACGATTCTATTCCTGTTTCCGTTTACGGCGCTCGTGCTGCGCTACAGTTGGCCTTATTTCATGGACTCGATCGCCAACCGCGAGATATCGCTCAACGCGGGGGGACTTGTTGTGTGGCCAGTCAAACTCCTGATCCCAGTGGGATTTGCGTTGCTGCTGCTTCAGGGCATCTCGCAGGCGATCAAGTGCATCGCGGCGTTACGCGGGCGCTATCCGGTCGAGGCGATTTTTCCGGCGCACGGCGACGTTTCGCTCAAACCTGGGGCGACCAGCCAATGACCGAATGGCTCATTGCGTCACTCGGCCCGCTAATGTTCGTCGGATTGGTGCTGGTGCTTCTTGTGGGCTATCCGGTGGCCTTCGCCCTTGCCGCGATCGGCCTCTTGTTCGGTGCGATCGGAATAGAGCTGGGACTGCTGCGTCTGGAACTGTTGCAGGCATTGCCGCAACGCATCTACGGGATCATGCAGAACGAGACGTTGCTCGCTATCCCATTCTTCACATTCATGGGATTGGTGCTGGAACGTAGCGGGATGGCGGAGGAACTGCTCGAAACCATCGGCCAATTGTTCGGGCCGATACGGGGCGGATTAGCCTACGCCGTGATTTTGGTCGGCGCGCTGTTGGCCGCCACTACCGGTGTCGTGGCGGCTTCAGTGATATCCATGGGATTGATCTCGCTCCCGGTCATGCTGCGCTACGGATACGATCGCCGCCTCGCCTCCGGTGTCATCGCGGCCTCGGGTACGCTGGCTCAGATCATTCCGCCGTCACTGGTGCTTATCGTGATGGCCGACCAACTAGGCCGGCCCATCGGCGATCTGTATCGAGGTGCGCTGGTTCCCGGTCTGCTGCTCACCGCAAGCTACGCTGCCTATGTGCTGGCAATGTCGATCTTCAAGCCCGCCTCGGCGCCGGCGTTACCTCCCGAGGCGCGCATGCGCGATCGCGCGGCGCTGGCGCGGCGCGTGCTTGTCTCGTTGTTGCCGCCGGTGGTGCTGATATTTCTCGTGCTCGGCACGATCTTCCTCGGCATCGCGACGCCGACTGAAGGCGGCGCGATGGGCGCGAGTGGCGCGCTGGCGCTGGCGGCGTGGAAACGCCGGCTGAGTTTTCGAATGCTGCGCGAGGCGCTTGAAAGCACCACGCGCCTTGCCTGCTTCGTGATGTTCATTCTTATCGGCTCAACCGTGTTCGTGCTGGTGTTTCGCGGTGTGAGCGGAGATCTCTGGGTGGAGCATCTTCTCGCCGGACTGCCGGGCGGGGCGCTCGGTTTTCTCATCGTGGTGAACGTGATGGTGTTCTTACTAGCGTTCTTTCTCGACTACTTCGAACTTGCATTTATTTTGGTTCCGCTGCTGGCGCCGGTGGCGGAAAAACTCGGTATCGATTTGGTGTGGTTCGGTGTCCTGCTCGCCGTCAATATGCAGACCTCCTTCATGCACCCTCCGTTCGGATTCGCGCTATTCTATTTGCGCAGTGTCGCGCCGAAAGCAGTGACCTCGAGCGACATCTATTGGGGTGCGGTACCGTTCGTCGTTATCCAGGTTGCCATGGTCGCCGCGTTAATCGCCTTCCCGGGACTGGCTAGTTATCGCAGCGGCGGACACGGCGAGAGTGGGGGCTTGCAGAACCAGTCTCCTTTCCTGGATAACCCCGAATATCCGCCGACGCTATTCGAGCTGAAACCCGATCCCGCCGACCACAAAAAGTGAATCAACAATGAACCAAACCTCACGCCGCGACTTCCTTACCCGTGCATCGGCCGGCGCTGCCAGCGCCCTCGTGGCCGCACCAGCGATTGCCGCAACGCCCGCTGTACGTTGGCGCATGGCCTCGAGTGTTCCGAAGAGTTTGGATACCATCTTTGGCGCGGCTGAGTTGCTCGCACGCCGCGTGAAGGTGCTAACTGAGGGGCGCTTCGAGATCCGCGTGTTCGCCGCCGGCGAACTGGTTCCGGGTTTGCAGGTGCTCGACGCCTGCCAGGAGGGGACGATCGAGTGCGGCCAAACATCGGGCTATTACTACATCGGCAAAAACAAGGCATTTGCCTTCGACTCGTCGATTCCGTTCGGCCTCAACTCGCGCCAGCACAATGCTTGGATGTATTTCGGCGGCGGCCAAGAGTTGGTGAACGATCTGTATCGCGAGCACAACTGCATGCTGTTACCGGGCGGCGCCACCGGCGCCCAGATGGGCGGCTGGTTTCGCCGCGAGGTGAATTCCTTGAGTGAGCTTAAGGGGCTGAAAGTCCGCATACCCGGTATTGCCAGCGAGATCATGGCGCGGCTTGGCGCGGTGCCGCAGGTTATTCCCGGCGCGGATATTTATCCCGCCCTGGAGAAGGGCACCATCGACGCGGCCGAGTGGGTTGGCCCCTACGACGATGAGAAACTTGGCTTTTACCGCGTTGCGCCGCATTACTACTTCCCCGGATGGTGGGAGGGAAATACCGGCATTTCGTTCATCGTGAATCTAAAGGAATGGAACGCACTGCCATTAACCCATCGCGAGGCGTTCGAAGTTGCCGCGGCGGAAGCTAACGTACGCATGGTCGCCGGCTACGATGCAAAAAATCCTCAGGCGTTGGCGCGACTGGTCAGCCAAGGGGTGCGGTTGCATCCCTATCCCAAAGACATACTTGTCGCCGCACACGCGGTTGCCGAAGCACTGTACGACGAAGAAGCCGCGCGTAACCCGGTGTTTCGAAAATTTCTCACCTCGTGGCGCAAGTTTCGCTACGAGCAGACCCAGTGGTATCGCATAGCCGAAGCGACGTTCAATAATTTCATGGCGAGCCAGAAGCTGCCGCCAACTTGAACCTAGAAATGGCAACTACTAAGGAAACTCTGAAGTGGCGATGTCGATTTTAGCGGCGACGCGCCGGCCTTTTGGTAGGCAAGGGCTTTACCGGCATTACGCCATCGAGTAATCTCGACTTGACTTGTTTAGCGGAGATCTTGAGTTGAGCTTGCCAACCTACCAAACCCTAAAAACCGAGACTTTCGAGCAGCATATTCTGATCGTGACGCTCAACCGCCCTGACGTGCTAAACGCGATCAACACCCAAATGGGGATCGAACTGCTCGATCTTTGGACGCGATTAGCCGCCGAAACGGGAGAATTTCGCTGTGTGGTTTTAACGGGCGCCGGCGAGCGCGCGTTCTGCTCGGGAGCGGACCTGAAAGAACGCAAGAACATGAGTAAGGAAGCGTGGCGCGCGCAGCACGAAATCTTCGAGCGTGCATTTTGGGCGACCGGCGCCTTGACCGTGCCGATGATCGTAGCCGTTAACGGCCACGCTTATGCCGGCGGTTTGGAAGTGATGATGTATGGCGATTTTGCCTACGCGGTAAAGACGGCACGCTTTGCGCTTACCGAAGTCACGCTCGGCATCATGCCTGGAGGCGGCGGTACGCAGAACTTGCCGCGTGCTGTGGGCGAGCGCCGTGCCAAGGAGATCATCCTGACCGGCACGCCATTCAGCGCCGAGCAAGCGTTTGCTTGGGGGATGGTCAACCAGTTGTGCGAGCCTGGCCAAGTACTAACGGATGCGCTTGCCACCGCGCGGGTGATCGCGGCTAACGCGCCATTGTCGGTGCGCCAAGCGAAGAAGTCGATCCATCATGGTTTGCAAATGGAATTAACCACCGCTTATCGTTTCGAGATCGAAGCCTACAACCAACTTATCGATACCCAGGATCGCCACGAGGGCGTGCGCGCATTCAACGAAAAGCGCAAGCCGGTTTTTCGTGGGGTCTAGCCGCATGCATCGCTAAGATTATGGACGCGCGCGATTTGTCCCGATGAAAACCCCGGGCGCGGCGGCGTTTACTTTGCTACGCAAACAAGACAGCATTGGCGCTGAAGCCGCGCGTAATGGCGCCTATATCATTCAAAAGGCGCTGGCCAACGCGGTCCCGATTGTTCAAGAGCATCGATCTGAAGACGTGCCCCATCCACAATCGCACCGCCAACCGGGTGCAGTGGAACGATCGAAGATCAGCGCGCTGTCGCCATTAAGATAGCAAAACGCCCTCCTAATATTGCGGAGGGCGTCTACATTCGTCAATTCAGCGGCCAGGCGTTGCGCCGCCGGAATCATTGCAAACTCTACATTTATTTGTGTGCCTGGAACGGGTGATCCGCCGTACCTTTCTTCGCCATCACTTCGGCCGCTTTGGGCTCGCCGGCAACGG
>JANNFT010000302.1:0-5969 GCA_031380185.1 Pseudomonadota bacterium | reverse complement strand
GGACATCGTCGTGGTCAACCATCATTTGTTTTTCGCCGACGTGATGTTGCGCGACGAAGGGGCAGGGGAGTTATTGCCGGCCTGCAACACCGTGATTTTTGACGAGGCGCATCAGTTGCCGGAGGTGGCAACGCTATTCTTCGGCGAAAGCGTTTCCACTGCGCAGTTGCTCGAACTGGCGCGCGATACGCGTATCGAAGCCTTGGCTGGGGCTAAGGATTTTGTCGCGTTGCCGGAAGCTGCAGAAGACTTGGAAAAGGCCGCGCGCGATTTGCGGCTGGCGTTTCCGCCGTTGTCCGGTTCGATCTCGCGACTGCAAGCGGGCGCGTTGCGGCAGCACAAAGAATTTTTGCCCGGCCTCGGGCAGTTGATAGAAACCATCGAACAATTCAACGAAATTTTGGGGACTCAGGCAGAACGCGCCGACGGATTGCGCAATTGCCACGCCAGAGCACTGGAAATCGCCGCGCGCCTGTCGCGTTGGCGCGATGAAACCGACACGAATCAAGTGCGCTGGGCCGAACTCTATTCGCAATCGGTGCAGTTACACGCGGCGCCTCTGGAAATCGCCGAGATTTTTCAGCGCCAACTGGCGAGCCATCCGAAGGCGTGGATTTTTACGTCGGCGACCTTAGCCGTGCGCAATGATTTTCGTCACTACCAAAACGAAATGGGTTTAAACGATGCCGTGACCCATGCCTGGGGCAGTCCGTTCGCGTTCGAAGAGCAAGCGTTGCTCTATGTGCCGCCGAATATGCCGGAACCGAATTCGCCGGACTATACCGAGGCCGTGGTGCTTGCCGCGTTGCCGGTGATAAAAGCGGCGGGCGGCGGTACTTTTCTATTGTTTACCAGTTTGCGCGCGATGCATGAAGCGCGGGATCGTCTGCAACAATTTTTCACTGAGCAAAACCTCAACTATCCGGTGCTGGTGCAGGGCGATAAGCCGAAAGCCGAATTGCTGTCGCGCTTTCGGGAATTGGGCAACGCGGTGTTGATTGGCAGCCACAGTTTTTGGGAAGGCGTCGACGTCAAGGGTGAAGCGTTGTCGGTTGTCGTCATCGATCGCTTACCGTTTTCGCCGCCGGATGATCCGGTTGTCGCCGCGCGAATCGATGCGCTCAACAAACAAGGCCGCAGCGCGTTTATGGAGTATCAATTACCCGAAGCGATTATCACGTTGAAGCAGGGCGCCGGGCGATTGATTCGCGACGAAACCGATCGCGGCGTGTTGGTGATCTGCGATCCGCGTTTGATTTCGAAAGGCTACGGCCGACGTATTTGGCAAAGTCTGCCGCCGATGAAACGCACCCGCGACATCGCCGAGGTGGAGCAATTTTTTCACGCAAAAGTTTCGCGCGACGCCAACTTCGAAGCAACGCCATTTAGCCAGGCGGCGACTTGATCGCGTCTTCGAGCAACTCGACGGTCCATGCCACACCAAATCCTGTAACGTCACTCGCCACCGCGCCAAGCCCGCCGTTATGACTGCTGGCCGAGAGATCCATGTGAATCCACGGCCGGTCGTCGAAGAATTTCGATAGAAATCGCGCCGCCAGGATATGGTCGGCATTACCGTCGTCGGTGCATTGCTTGATGTCTGCGATTTTGCTATCCAGCGCAACATCATAGTCGGCATCGAGCGGAAAAGCGGTCACTCGTTCACCGCTGCGCTCACCTGCCGCGAGCGCGCGCGATTGCCATTCGGTTCGATTGGCGAAAATGCCGCTGCGGCGTGAACCGAGCGCGATATGCATACTACCGGTTAGCGTCGCGTAGTCGATGATTAGATCGGGCTTCGCCCGCGAGGCAAGCGTCAGCGTGTCAGCCAACACCATGCGGCCTTCGGCGTCAGTGTGAACGATTTCAATGGTTGTACCGTTCAGCGCGGTGACAACATCATTTTGTTTGTAGGCGTTCGGACCGATATGGTTCTGTGCAATCGCAAGCCAGCAGTCAATATTCACCGGCAGTTTCAAGCTGGATGCCGCGAGAAGCGCACCCAGAGCCACTGCTGAGCCGTTCATATCTTCGTGCATGCCATACATGTACTTAGCCGGCTTCAGATTGTGGCCACCGGTATCGAAGCAAATGCCTTTGCCGACCAGCGCCCAAGTTTGCTTGGCATTTTTCGCGCGATAGCGCAGATGGACGATGGCGGCGTCGTCGGCGGTGCTGCCTTGTGCGACGGCGACAAACGCGCCGGCGCCGATCTTGCGCAATTTTTTCAGATCGTAAACATCCTGAGACCAACCGTGTTCCTTCGCCAGCGCCGCGATTTGTTTTCGGTATTGTGCCGGGGAAAGTTCATTTGGCGGCAACATCGTCAAGCGGCGCGCAAGGGTATTGCCGTCGGCAATAGCGCGCTCCTTTGCGCCGTTGTTCGGCAATGTCGCGCCGAACAATGTAATTTCTCGTAGCGGCTTGTGCTTATTTTCTTTCTTACGCACTGGCAGCGTGGCGCTATTGACGTGGGCTGCGAAGGTAGCAAGGCGCGCGGCGTGACTGCGAAACCCGGCCGGCCCATGGACGCTGATCGCAACGCGATCGAGGTTTTCTTGCAGCAGTAAGGCCAGCGCTTTGCGCAGCGCGGTTTGCTGTTCAAACACCGGCTTGGTCGTGTCGATAGCGACCCACGCCGCGACTGCGCCATTTTCTATTTCGCCGGAAAGTGGCGTTCCGCCGAGTTCCGAGAATTTCATCGCACGCCGCTTGAGCATGGTCGCCAGCACCGCCAAGCCAGGAAATTCGTCGTCGGCCGGAAGCGTTTTGCCATTCGGTAATACGCAGAGAATATGCGGCACGCGTTTCTTGTCAGGCGCCGTAGCGGACACAGTGCGTTGTGAAAACTTAGCTAACATGAGTGACCTGGGAGTTGTTGAAAAAGCCGCTTAACAAGACTGTGACCCGGTTGCGACGGGTTCGCAGGCGCATTGAGATTAGGTTTTTGGCGTAGCGGATTTCCGCCTAACGGTGGCCGAGCCACTTTTACGCAATGCGATGAGTTCATTTTCTAAGCGTTCCTGGGATCGTGCGAGATTTTCGATTAGGCTCAACGCCTCCGAAAGTTTTTCTTCGAATTGCGCAATGTTGCTGGTCTGGACGGCGCTTTGATTCGGGTCGGATAGCGGCGGCGAAGGTTCTTCGCTTGCACTTGCACCCTGCGGCAACGGCAAATCGCCGGCACTGGTATCGTCGAGCAACGGCAAATCGCCGGTGCTGGTAGCTTCGGGCATTGGCAAATCGCCGGCGTCGATGGCTTGCGCTGACGGCAATTCATCGGCACTCGGTTCGGGCGCATCGGCGCCGGCACGGCCGGGGCTACGCAATGCCGCCAATTCCGCGTCACGCTGGTCAATTTTGGCCTGCCACAAGCGCTCGATGTTTGCGCTGCGCGCGCGGCGCCGCAGCCCGCTAATCGTGTAACCGGCGATGGCGCCGATAATCGCGGCGGCGAATATACAAAAGATTATTTGCGAGGCAACACCGACCATGCTTACTCCCGAACGTTAAATTCGATACGACGATTCTTGCGCGGACCGGCCGCCGTATTCTCGTCCGCGATCGGAAGCGACGATCCGTGGCCAATCGCTTCGATACGCGCCTTCTTGATTCCTCGCTCGACTAAATATTGTTTTACGGCGTCCGCGCGACGTTGACTGAGCCGGACATTTTTATCTTCTCTGCCATCATTATCGGTATATCCGCTGATCTCGATTTGCGCGTTTGAATCGGTCTTCAGCACGGCGACAATCGCATCGAGCAATTTTTGGTTATCACTGTGCAGGCGGCTGCTGCCGCTGTCGAATTCGACGGTTTGGCCGGCGAGTAATTCATTCAGCTTCAATTGCAGCGGTCCGGCTTTAACACTCTGGACGGCGCGCGCGCTGGGCGTTACCAGTTGATCGTTCACCGTCAAATTCGCGCCGGCAAGCGTGTCAATGCTGCGCAGGATCTTGGTTTTTGCTTCCTCGCCGGAAACTAGACCACTTACTTCAACGCTCTTATCCTTGAATCCGAACGCGCCGTTTTTGATAGTCGACTTCAACAGCGGAAATATCGCGCGGGCTTGCTCGACCCAAATCGGCGCCGGGATATTGGCGACAATTTCGATCTGATCGACCACATTTGCGCGGCCAAAGAACTTTTCGGCAGAGTTGATAAGACTGACCTTAGTCGCCTGATCGGGAACCGAACCGGTCAGCGTAAGCACCATCCCGCGCACCGCAGCCTTAAGCGTCGCAGACTTTGTTGGTGCGGCAATCGCAGCAAGCGCGCCATCCTGCGGATGGACATGCATCCAAATACATACAAAGCTGAGCAGCAGCAGCGCCGATATGGTGAGGATATAGACGCGTTTTTCTGTTATCAGCATAAGCTAAATTGCCGGCTCCTGAATGTGTCTAGTGTAGCGCTACGCCCTTAGCGGAACTCAATGACGAAAATCCATCATTATGTAGGTCCCGTTAAGCACCAAGCACTACACCGGCGTGGCGCCCCGAACACGAATCGAACGTGCGACCTGCCCCTTAGGAGGGGGCTGCTCTATCCACTGAGCTACCGGGGCTTTTGTATAGTAATCAGTAGTGTATTCAATTTTGTGGACTTCATCTAGAACTTCGTTGTGTAAATTCATGGCACGTTGACGCGTGGGGAGCAGCATAACCGTATGTAGCAACGTGTCGACGGAATAAGTGGCCATAGCGTGCTAGGGTAACATCTATTGAGGCGAAGGAATGGGGTCAAAGGGATGGGGTCAGGTCGCAGGGGATGATGGGAAAGGCTTTGTGTTCGGCGTATTCGGCGAGATCTGTTTCTTTGCAATAGGCAAACGGGCGGTCGACGATGTGCCGGCCGTTATCGCTCAACAATTTTGGCGCCATAGCTTTGAGTTTGCTGCCGTGGAACCTATTCTAAAACAGTGTTCAGGGTTGACACTGTTTTGTAAAAAGATATAATTTATATATCTATTATTGGGAGTGTCACATGGCTGCAATCGACAAACCAAATCAGATCTTGTTCCGCTTCCGCCCATCCGATTCACCCAACGGTATTAGCCGCTCAACCATGGCGCAGTTGGCCGAGTATTTGGGCTACAACGAAACTCAGGTGATGCATTTCGCACTGAAGCGCCTAGCGCAAGAGGTCTTGCCTGCGTATGAGCGCGATGACGGACCGGTGAGCGCCGCCACACTCAAAGCCCTCAAGAAGCTCGAACCGCAGGGCCGCCTGAAAATTATTGCGTCGAGTCTTATTCGAACGTGATTCGTGCTTGGCCGCAACTCTTGGCTGGTGACATCGTCTGGTGTTTTTTTCCGCTAGATATCGCGGTTACACCGGCGGACAAACCGCGGCCCGGTTTAATCCTGGAGGCGTATAGCGATCATGCGCCAATGTACGACGTGTTGGTGGCCTATGGCACTAGCCAGAAAGTGGCGCAACTGTATAGTGGCGAATTCGCAATCACGGCTCAGGATGGCGCCGCCTTTCGCATCGCCGGACTGAGTTATTCCACCAAATTCAATCTCAAGCGGCGCATTGAATTGCCCTTTAACGAAACGTACTTTGACGTGCCGCCCGTCGCACCATTTGGGCAGTGCCCAAAGCTTGGTACTTTACATCCGAGTCTAATGCGACGGCTGGGCGCCGCGTGGGCGGCGGTTAAGTTAATCTAAGGCGTCCTATGCCTTGCGTATTCTGTCCCAATAGTGGCGGTTTCGATGAGCTATGCGGCACGTCGCGACCGTCTGCTTAACGCTGCGCGCTTCGATTTTCACCCGGCGGTGAGCAGTTGAATCGCCGAAAAATTAATCCTGATCGAACAGCAAGTCGCCGGCATCGAACGGTGTGTCTTGCACCTGCAATCCTTGGAAATCGAATAGTTTGACATCAGCCAAATGCGATGGCGCGACGTTCTGTAACGCGCGGAACATATTGTCCAATCGTCCCGGCGTTTTCTTTTCCCATTG
>JANNFT010000293.1:0-2096 GCA_031380185.1 Pseudomonadota bacterium | reverse complement strand
GGGGGCTGTCGTTGCGTTGAGACAATGAGGATGCCGTAGGTCCGGTCGAGAAAGCACCGCGTTTGAGTCATTCGCGCAAAGCTTTTTGTGACGTCACATTCTACGTCGGTGAAAAGTCCGATGCCGTTCGCGGTTAAGTCGATAACCTGGGCAGCGCGCTCCCCCTTAAGAATGCCGGAGGTCCGAGACGTGACTAGTCGGCTCATCGCGATCTGCTCTCTTCGCCGCACCGGTCGGCTACGGGACCGTGGATTCCGAAAAACAGGAATTCTCATCGTGCCTTTCGCAACAGAAAAATGTCTTTTATTGGCGACATGTATTTCATTTTTATTTCAGTTACTTAGAGCGATGACTAGGAACTGTGTCGGCAATCGGTATCAGTTTTACTATCTCGAAAACTTTAAAAACTTATTGATATCAACGCCACCATCATACTAAGTTGTTGTTTATCAAAAAAAATAAATAGTTGGCATGATATATGCCCATATTTGTATTGGCCTCATTTTCTCGCCAATGAATAATTTTTGTCAAGGAGTAATTAGGATGGAAAAACTCGCAATTTCGCTGTTGGTATTGCTGCTCACGGCAGGCGCGCTACCGGTTTATGCCGATGATCCGGCCAAGACCCCAGAAGAGTGCAAGAAAATCTTTGAAGGGGATGACGCAAAGATCAGAGCATGCCTTGAATCTACGTTGCACCGTACCGTGATTCTTTCAACTGCCGACGACGAGGCTAAGATCAAAGCATGCCTAGAGCAGTTGGAGAAATAGACTTCGTTAACCCATCTGGCGCAGTTGCGATTACCAAGTTCCGACAGATAAATTGAGTCCTAGGAGCCTGTCGGACTTAAAGATTTGTAGCGAAAAAGGTGTTGAGCGAGGACAGAGTCTGACGATTTCGCCGGGTAATTCTTGCCTAAGAAAGCGGCGAAATACGGGGTAGCCCCAGCCTAGCCACTAGCCATTGGCCTCGGGACTGGACCGCTCAGCGCCTGTTGCAGCCGATTGCCTTTAAGTCGACAGGCTCCTAGGTTTGCAAGCCATCGGTGCTGATCAAAAACGCGACAAGCAGAATCGAGATAAGCGCGGCAATCCCGCGGCGGTCGACGACAGTATGACGTGCGACGATCGGCGTGGATTGGCCTGGTGTGTTGGTTTTCATAGTTCAGCTTCGTCTTTGTTCAAGCGTTGCAAAAACATCAAACATGTTGGCCTGGGAAGCAGTTTCCATGCGGCTCGCAGCGCCAGGCGGCAATGGCCCACGGCCCCGGCAGGAAGCGGCTCCTGCCGTGGCATCGGTAGGGTGCGCACCGCGCACGTGGGTCGTGGATTGACCGATGCGGGCGAATGAGTCCGCGTGCGCGATGCGCACCCTACGCCTGCTTTCCAGCCATGCCTTGCCGGGAGGAAAATGGAATATACCTCGCGGCAGCAAAGACAAAAATGTAGGGTGCAATATTATTGCACCGATCAAATTAATCATTCGGCGCAATGGCCTAAGGCTACCCGGTATTGATTGCGCCCTACGGGACCTTGGCTCGTCCACGTGGGCATTGAATTGCCCACCCTACCTGGCTCAGCGGATTGTTAAATCCGTAGGTGTAGCGGTTGTAGCTTTGGCTGAAGCCGGGCGCTTGGATCAGCGGATCGGCCGTGGTGAAGCGCCCTAACGTGGCGTCATAGACCCGGCCGTTCATGTGGATCAGGCCGCTATTGCCCACCTTGATATGTTCATGACCGGTGAAGCCACGCCGGCTTTCGCTGATTGTGCCGCCGCTGGCGCTGCCGTTCGGATTGCGTACCTTGCCGAAGGCATCAAAGCTATAGCGGGTGACGACGTTGCCGCTGCTGTCGACGTCGGCGACGGTAGAGCCGAGGTTGTCCTTCAGTTGGAAGTTCAGCGTCTGCGCGCCGCTGTTGCTTTGGCGCCGGAACAAGACGGTTGTGCCACTGGGCGTGTGAACAAAGAAACGGTAGATTTCATAGCCGGCTTGATTGAAGTTTTTGTGGCGCTCAAAGAACGTTACATTGCCGGGGTTAACGTAGATGATGGTGCCGTTGACGTAGCTCTCGCTGATGCGGTTGTGATCGGCGTC
>JANNFT010000285.1:0-4594 GCA_031380185.1 Pseudomonadota bacterium | reverse complement strand
CAGCCATAGCGCGATGGTCGAACAACCCACCCGCCAATCCAGCGCCAACAACACGCCCAACGCCGTCGCAACACCTTTACCGCCTTTGAATTGATAGAACGCCGGAAATAAGTGCCCCAACAATACAAATATTGCCGCGAGCGCAATATGCACTTCGTCAAGGCTCAATAGCGGCGCGGCTGTCGCGGCCAATGCCACGGCGATCCAGCCTTTAAGCGCGTCTCCGAGCAACGTCAATGCGGCGGCGAGTTTGTTGCCACTGCGCAGCACGTTGGTGGCGCCGGGATTATTCGAGCCGTAGGTGCGTGGATCGGGTAAACCAAACAATCGGCTGACGATTACGGCGAACGAGATGGAGCCTAAAAAATAGGCAATGATGGCGACGAGAAAATAATTCACAATATTAGTTTATCACCGAGACCTTGACGACCATTGCCTAACCGCGCGGGTGATGTTTTGCATGCAATTGCTTCAAACGTTCGCGCGCCACGTGGGTATAAATTTGTGTCGTCGAAATATCCGAATGGCCGAGCAGGAGTTGCACCACACGCAGATCCGCCCCGTGATTTATCAGGTGCGTCGCGAAGGCATGACGCAGAGTGTGAGGCGAAAGCGGTTTATCGACGCCGGCGACGATGGCGTGACGCTTAATCAAATACCAAAATGCCTGGCGCGACATTGCGGCGCCACGCGTCGTGACGAACATCGCGTCACAGATCTTGCCGGAGAGCAAGGCCGGGCGCGCTTCCCGGAGGTATCTCGTGACCCAGTCAAGCGCTTCTTCGCCGATCGGCGCCAAACGTTCTTTCGAGCCTTTGCCGAGGGTTTTGATCACCGCCATGTCCAAACTCACCTGCACCACTTTGAGGCCCACTAATTCCGAAACACGTAAACCGCTGGCGTAGAGGGTTTCCAACATTGCACGATCACGTAAGCCCAATGGCGCATTGACATCCGGCGCATTTAGCAACGCTTCGACATCCGCTTCGCTTAAACTTTTTGGCAATGATCGCGGCAACTTCGGCGCCGCGATTTGCAAGGTCGGATCGACACTGATCTTTCCTTCGCGCAATCCGTATTGGTAGAAGCGTTTCATGCTCGACAGTAATCGCGCCGTGGTGCGCGGTTTGGCGTGGTCGTGGGTGATGCGCACCGCGAGGTAGGATTGGATGTCGGCGCGCTCGCATTCGATCAGCGATTTTTTCTGGTGCTCGCCGAGCCAAACGGCGAACTGCCTTAAGTCGCCGCGATAACTCGCGAGCGTATTGCGCGCCAGACCCTGCTCCAGCCACAAGGCGTCGCAGAATCGGTCAAGCAATGCATCAGCCGCGCTCATGGGCAAGCAACCATTGCTTGATCTTAATTGGCTCGCCGTTCTGCGCACCCATAAATCCACCCATGCCGGCGCTGCCGACTATGCGATGACACGGGATGATGATCGGCACAGGATTTTTTCCGCAGGCTTGGCCGACCGCGCGCGGCGCCGATTTAATCGCGCGCGCCAGTTCGCCGTAGGTTCGCGTTTCGCCGCGCGGAATTTGCTGCATCGCGCGCCACACCGCCATTTGGTGCAACGTTCCCTCGACGCTCAACATCAGCGTGAAACGAAAATTCGGATCCTCGACATAGTCGTTAAGTTGTTCACACGCCAGCGCCGCTGCCGGTGTCAGCGGTTCAAGCACCGGATGCTGGCGCGGTAAGAATTCGATGTGAGTTAAATAGTCGCCGTCGGTGCGAATACCCAACACAGCGAATGGCGTGTTCAAACAAGCTTGAAAGCGGCTAGTATCCGGCGCCGTTTTTTTCCGGCTTGGCGTCTTCATGATTTTCAAATTTCGCTTGCGACAAATCGAAACGCCATTTTCGCATGATTAGCGCCAGAAAAAGAAATACCGGCGCCCTCGTATGCGCGTGCGCACTCAATGTTAAGCTAATGGCCTGAGAGCCGCACTGGTATTGGCTCGCAGGCCATCGCCGACGTATTGAGAAACTAGTCGACAAGTATTTCTTCGTGCTTGCGATAGTTCTCGAACTCAAGCCGCAGGTTAACGCTGCGCCACACTTTGACCTCGGCATCGACTGCCGCGGCGGTGAGTGGATTGCGCACCAGCCACGCGCTGTCGATGCCCAGGACGAATTCTTTACCGGAATAATCCAAGCGAACTTCGCCCAAGCGCGTCACCATCCGGCCGCGATGCAGCAACACCGCAAGACGCAATGCTAATACCGGCAACCAGTCTTCCGGATTCTCGATCAACGGCGCGACTTTCGTCAGTGAACCGCGGCAGCCCAACACCCAGCGAGCGAGACGTGACTGATCCATCTTGGAAAAGCCCGGCATATCAGAGTTGCCTAAAATATAGGCAGAGTGCTTGTGGTAACTGGGATAGGCGATAGAAACGCCGACTTCATGCAGCCGCGCCGCCCAGGCGAGATCCTGAAACACATGTTCCGCGTCGGGATGCTGCGGCGCCAGTTGTTTAAAGAGATTGGCGCTGAGTTTCTCTACGCGCATCGCCTGCTGATGATCAATATGGTAGCGGCGCATGAATTGTTTCACCGTGGTGTCGCGAACGTCGCGATGCTGGATGCGCCCGAGCATGTCCCAAAGCACGCCGTCGCGCAACCCGCACTCGGTTGTTTGCATCGACTCGATGCGCAATTGGCGAAAAACGGCGGACATTATCGCGAAGCCGCCGGCGAAGACCGGTTTGCGATCTTCCCGTAGTCCGAGCAAATCCAGTTTGCGAGTGTCTGCGGCGCTCAGCAACCTGTCTTTAATCCAGGCCATGCCCTTGGGCGTGATGCCGTTTGAACCGATGTTGGCGGCCTCGAGCACTTCGGCGATGGCGCGCGCAGTGCCACTCGAGCCAATGGCGTCTTTCCATTGGTCCGGGGTGAAATCACTGACAATGGTTTCAAGCTCGGTTGCGGCGGCGATTTCTGCTTCTTTGAAAGCTTTTACGGTTAACCTGCCGTCGCTGAAGTAACGATTGCTAAAACCGACGCAGCCCATGTACAGACTTTCGACGCGCAGCGGCTGAAAGCCGCGGCCGATAATGCATTCTGTCGAGCCGCCGCCGATATCAACCACCAGCCGGCGATCGCGGCACAACGGCAGCCCGTGTGCGACACCGAGGTAAATCAGGCGCGCCTCCTCGTGGCCCGCGACGACTTCGATGGGAAAGCCCAGCGCTTTCTGTGCTTTGCGCAAGAATGCGTTGGAATTTTTCGCGACGCGCAACGTATTCGTGCCCACTGCGCGCACCGAATCCACCGGCATGCCGCGCAAGCGTTCGCCGAATCGCTTCAGCGACGTTAACGCACGCTCTTGAGCATCGTCGCTCAAGGCCTTATCATCTGACAGTCCGGCCGCCAGGCGCACCGTTTCCTTAAGCGACTCGAGCGGGTAGATGTGCTCGTCTTCCACGCGCGCGACTTGTAGGCGAAAGCTATTCGAGCCCAAATCGACGGCGGCGATGGTGGAGAATTCGTTCATGGTTTCAGCGGTTGAGGTGCGCCTTTGCGCCACTACTAGAGAGTGAGTTATTGTGCCACGCAACAACAGCAACAGCCGGATTATTTGTTACAACTTGTCACAAAAACGTAATATTTCGCCGCTAACCTCGGCCACACCAAGACACCTTAGTCAGGCCCTAACATGACACACGACTCCCACTTTCTTAACCGGGAGCTGGGCTACCTCGCGTTTAACGAACGCGTTCTCGATCTGGTCGAGGATGAGGGCTATCCGTTATTGGAGCGGTTGCGTTATGTGTCCATCGCCGATTCCAATCTCGACGAGTTTTTCGAAATACGCGTCGCCGGCCTCAAGGAGCAGATGCATTATCGCGTGCCGAACTTGAATCCCGATGGCCTCTCACCACAAGAAACGTTCCGGCTCGTCGCGCCCCGCGCCCAGGCTTTGGTGGCGCGCATGTATCGATTGTTCAGAGAGGTGATCGTTCCGGCTCTTCAGCAAGAAAATATTCACTTACTGTACCGCGCCGCCTGGACCGATGAACAACGGGTCTGGATCAAAGCGTACTTCCAGCGCGAAGTCATGCCAATGTTAACGCCGATCGGGCTCGATCCTGCGCATCCGTTTCCCAAGCTGCTTAACAAGAGCCTGAATTTTGCAGTGGCGTTGACCGGCAAAGACGCGTTCGGCCGCAATTCCGGCACCGCCGTGCTGCAAGCGCCGCGCGCGCTGCCGCGCCTCGTGCAGCTTCCCGAAGCTATCGCCGGCGCGGAATATAGCTTCGTGTTTTTGTCTTCGATCTTGCACGAGTACGTCGGCGAACTTTTCACCGGCATGAACGTCACCGGTTGGTTCCAATTCCAAGTTACGCGCAACAGCGAACTCGACCTGGAAGAAGAAGACATTAAGAATCTGCGCTTAGCGCTGCAAGGGGAATTGACCCAGCGCCATTTCGGCGACGCTGTTCGCCTGGAAGTGGCGGACAACTGCTCGCCGGACATGACCGAATTTTTGTTGCAACAGTTTGGTTTGGAACACGAGGATTTGTATCGCGTTGACGGTCCGGTCAACCTCGGCCGCTTGGTGCATGTGCCCGATTCCGTGGAGCGGCCG
>JANNFT010000282.1:0-3271 GCA_031380185.1 Pseudomonadota bacterium | reverse complement strand
GGGCGAACTATTCTCCCGGTGGTTCGTTTTGATGGTTGCATTCGCATTGGTTGGGGGCTATGCGGGTTATTTTGCAATCGGCGTACCTTTGATTCACTTTCTGCGACGAATCGGTTGGCTAAGTCTTCCTACCCTTGTTTTTTCAGGTGCCGCGGCAGGAATTGCCGTATTGGGAGGGGTTGGCAGATTATTGGGAATTCTTTTGGGCTCATCAGGATCGTTCGATTTATCCTACGTTTTGTCCTATGTTTCTTGGGGCGCCGGGCTAGGTTTTGCTGTCGCGTTGTTGTTCAGTCTCATCGCCGGAATACCATTTAAAGCAAAAGGTCGAAACGGCCCCGGCATTTAGAAGATTGAACTAAGCAATCCTGCCATCCCATCCGGTTTCGGAAAATATACAACCGAAACATTCCAAAGGCCTGCCGGAGTACTAAATGCAACCGGCGCGATAGGTAACCTGTCTACGGCGGTCGGCCAAAAGATTTCTGGAATCAATAAACTGTTTTATGCACCCAAACCTGGAATGGCAGCGCATTTTCAGCAGGCGTAGGGTGCGCAATGCGCACGCGGATCGTTGCTTGACCGAAGCGAAGGAACGTAATTCGGAATGATGAATCGACGAAGGATATTATTCCGACGGTCATTAAGGTAAAAAAGCGAACTGGCCGCTTTGCAACCTCACGCCGACACTCGCGCGGAAAAATCGTACTTCCGGTTTGGGTCGGCCTTGTCTCGCGATGCGTTTTCGCTGAACGTCTGGTCACCGTTCCATCGCTGCCAATTTTTATCATCGACTGAAAGGTAGCGGGAACCCGACGATGACCTTCGCGGATCGACTTCACAGGGGCGGCCAGAAGCGCTAATTTAACCTCAGATTCTCGACCGGCCTGTGCTGGCCCCCTGGTTAAACAATTCGAAGCGGCGCGGATCGTCATTGTAGTCTCACGATTAAGGTGCTGGGGCGTTGCCTCTGCGATTCATTCCGCCACATTTCATGTCAATGTTCGCTGGCGTCCGGCAGTGCACAACCGAGTTCCCGCGCGACCGCGTGTAGCCTCTTATCGCGCGTCCAGAGTTTTGTTCCGCCAATGGCTGCGGAGGCCAGCAGGTGAACGTCGACGTAACCTATGCCTTTGCCATGGAGACTATGGCGCTCAATGTAGCCGAGAATCTCGTGGGATTCTGCAACTACTGCCATCGGCAGGTGTTGGAGCAAGTCCAGGGTCAATGCGCGATCTGCCAAGCTGCCGCAGGCAATCTCACCCACGACAAATGGATGCATGATCACAGCATTACCTTCCAGCAGATCGACAAGCTGTGCCTCTCCACTGCGAAGATGGGCGACCCACACCGATGTGTCGACCAGGATCAAGTTTCGATCTTTTGGCGCCGGCGCGGTGCGACTTTCAGTTTTGGTTGGCTGCCCCCCAACTGCGCCAGGCGTTTGGCACTCTCACGCTCGATAAGAGCCTTCAGGCCCTCGTGCAACAACGCCGAACGGTCAAGTGGACCGGTCAGCTTGATGGCCTTGGCCAACAGACTTTCATCGAGATTTACGGTGGTTCGCATTGGATGTCTCCTGTAGATTGCACCAACATTAGCATCATTTGATGCGAATGTCGATTTTGAGCGTCGTCCAATGGCATATGCGCAGCAACCCAAAACGCTTGCCGCTTTTCCCCAACGACTATTTAAACAGCGGCAAAGACTTGATAATCGTAGTCCACACGCCCCATGCGAGCGGGATGCCGACGAATAGCCAGAACGCCAACACCAAGCCTTGATGGCTCCCTTGGCCAGTGACTGCTGCTGCGTTGCCGCCCACTTCCGTTACCGCCGCCTTGTCGTGGGCGAGCTTGCGCTCGGCATTCAATTCGGCGTCGGTCATGAACCACTTGGCAGCCACCGGACGCACCAGCAAATTACAGATAAAACCGCCAACCAACAGTGCGGCGAGAATATACATGGTCGTGTCGTAAGCCTCGCTCTTCGGTATGCCGCTTTTAATCTGTGCATCGTTAATGTAGTTTACCAACACCGGACCGAGCACGCCGGCGGTTGACCATGCGGTGAGCAAGCGGCCGTGAATCGCGCCGACCATCTGCGTGCCGAACATGTCCGCGAGATAGGCGGGAATGGTCGCGAAGCCGCCCCCGTACATCGTCAATATTATGCAGAATGCGCCGACGAATAACGCCAAACTGCCGGAATGACCGAGTGACGGTGCGCTGTAATAGAGCAGGCCACCGAGCACGAAAAAGATAAAGTAGGTGGTTTTGCGGCCGAGGTAATCGGAGAGCGAGGCCCAGAAGAATCGCCCGGCGATATTGAACAAACTTAGCAGCCCGGTGAACGCCGCGGCGACGGTCGCGATTTGCGCCAGTTGCTCTTTACCGAGGTCGCCGAATTTGACATCGATGCCGATCAGCTTGCCGCCAAAAATTTCTTGCAACATCGGCGACGCCATGCCGATCACACCGATGCCGGCCGATACGTTCAGGCATAGAATTCCCCAGAGGCACCAGAATTGCGGCGTCTGCCAGGCTTTGCTCAAATGCACATGACCTTTGGCGATCATGGCGTTGCTCGCCTGTGACGGTGGCGGCGTCCAGCCGGCCGGCGCCCAGCCGGATGGCGGCACGCGATACGCGAAGGCGCCAACCATCATGAATACGATATAAATCGCAGCCATCGCGAGGAAGGTTTCCCACACGCCAACGGAAGTCGGCGTCGCGAAATATTTCATCAATCGATCAGCCAGCGGCGAGCCGATCATGGCGCCGCCGCCGAAACCCATGATCGCCATGCCGCGGCGATCCGGGAACCATTTGATCAACGTCGAAACCGGCGAGATATAACCCAGTCCCAAGCCGATGCCGCCGATCACGCCGGAGCCGAGCCACATCAGCCAGAGTTGATGGTAATAAACGCCGATCGCCGACAACACCAAGCCACCGCACCAGCACAATGCCGATACAAAACCGGCTTTGCGCGGGCCCGTGCGCTCGAGCCAGCCGCCCCAAATCGCCGCAGAGGAACCGAGGAACACGAAAAAGAGGGTATACATCCAGCCAAGGATCGGTTTGTCCCAGTCACACGTCGTGGTGAAGAGCTTCTCGATCCAGCTCATGTCCGCCGGGCAATCGATGGATTTTGAAATGCCCAGCGCTTTGGTGAGCGGTATCCAAAACACAGAAAATCCGTAGGCCATGCCGATGCAAAGATGAATGCAAAGCGCGGCGGGCGGAACCAGCCAGCGATTGAAATCCGG
>JANNFT010000278.1:0-5698 GCA_031380185.1 Pseudomonadota bacterium | reverse complement strand
CCATCGCCCGCGTCATCACCGTGGACAGCAAGCCGCTGGAGGCCAACCTCACGGAGAAAATCAAGACCTTTCACAGCGCCCGCGAGACGTCGACGGTGAAAGCGGCGCTGGCAGAGGGGGATAGCCGCGGCTTGCTCTGGTATTGCGAGCACGCATCGAAAGCTGTGCCACGACTAACGACGCTGGCCAGCGACGTGGCCAGGCTCGGCCAAAACTACCAGACCGCGATCAAGGCCACGCCGCTGAGCCAGGAGGGCGCCGCCGCCGCTCTCGAAACGGCGATCGATGACCTGCAGACAGGGCTCGAACGGACGCTCGATCAGGCCCAGCACGAGCAAATGCGGTCGCAGCTCAAAGAACTGGTGCAAGGCTTGCCCTACACGTACGGCGCCTACACGACGCTGCGACTGGTGGCGGGCGAAGCCGAGATGCAGACGCGGCAATTGGACGCTCTCGCCGCGCGCCTGCATGAAGCGGCGGAGAAAATCGAAAAACCCGTCCCCGACTTCGTCAAGGAGCGTGACGAGGTGCGCAAGGAGCTTCGCTACCTGAGTGAAGCTAAGTTCGCGGACGCTGCTCTGGAAAATCGCTACTCGAACATAAGGACCCGCGTCGACAATTTGCAAACCAGCCCACTCAAAGAGGCGCACACGTACGCCGTCGGTGCGCGCGACCGGGGCGACCGCTTTCGCCTCGTCGCCAAGCAGGCGTCGGCCGAGGTCTACGCCGCGATGAAGCCAATGCATGAAGCGGCGAGGCAATGCGGTGAACACGATGACCCGCCGCGGCAGTTCTCAGACGCTCGTCTTGCCGCCTCGCGCAGCGTCATCCAGGCCGTCAACACGATCGAGAGCACCGGCGCCACCCGCCTTGCCGCTGTGGAGACCGAGCGCAAAAATTTGGCCAAGGCGCTTGCGACCTATCGCGAAGTTTTCCGGCAAGCCTTCGACAAGCGCTCAACCGTGTGGCGCCAGCTTGAGGTGATGGCGCCCGACGCGCCCGGACGCAAGGCAGTGCGCGACCAACATGACCGCCTGTTTAGCCGCGAAAAAGAGGCGCGACGGGCGCTGGAGGAGATTCCTTTGGCACAGGCAGCTTGTCAGGCCGAGCTGGAGGTTCTGAAGCGCCGGCTGCCGGGCGTGGAGGCTTTTACCAAAAACTTAAGGGCGCTGTTTCCTAAAGAGGAGGGCTGAAAATGCGACTGAAACCGGCGATGGTGACGTTGTTGTTGGGCGTGACGATCGCGATTATACCGAGTGCTGCCCCGGCACAGGACACCGAGGCCGCGCTGCAGCGCCTGCGCGATCTCAGCGTGAAAATGACCACCGGCACAGGGCCACCCAGGTCAGACAATAAGGGGCGCACACCCACCGCTTACGAACAGCTAGAGTGGTATGGCCTGCTCAATGTGGCGGCTAAGATCGAGGGGAAAGAGCAGGAGGCTGAGAAGCTGATCGATGACAACGAGAAGCAGCGGAAGACCCTCGACGCTTTGTTTCAGCAGCTGAATGCGGCGGCCGGCAGCAAGGACGTGGCAAAGGGCGAGGCCGGCATCGGCAAACAGGGCCTGGGGTGGTACTGCAGCCGCGCGGAGGAAATGATTACGCAACTAACGGACACTGCGATCCGGGTCCAACAGCAGTCGACCAATTTCGCTCACAACATCGGCGAAGTGCCGCTCGGCGAGGGATCCGAGTCCACGCGCAGGCTGTCGGAGTTCGCAAACAATTTCGAGCAGAACCTGAAACAAATCCTCAACCACCCCCCGACCGAGGCGATGATCAAGGACCTTAATGTCGTCGCCGAGGGCCTTGCCCCGACCAAAGCGTTCGAGGGCGCCGAGAGCGCCGGGGGCGGGGCGGCGGCATCGGCGGCCGCATTGCGCAAGGGCGCGTCGCGTTTGCAAGACGTCGGTGTCGAACTGGCGCCGCTGCTGCGCACCTATACCGATACCCGGCGTGAGCTGGGGCAAGAGATCGCGGCTTTGAAACCGCTGATCGAGAATCCCAAGCGGGTTGCGCAGCTCGCCGATCTCGAGAAAAAACTGCTAAACAGCCGCAAGTCCAGCCGCACAACGGACGATTGGCAGAAGCTTATCCGCAAGGAAGTGGACGAGAAGTTCGGAGTGGCGGATGCGCGCTTGGAGGCGATCTCGAAACTCCAGGCTCCGGTGAGCGACGAACTGCAGGCGTGCAAGGACAAGAAAGACCTGCAGATGAGATTCGCGCGGGCGCGCTTGGACGCTCACGAAACCATCACCAAGGGCCAGGCTCTGGTCGAGGCCGCTTACGAGGCGCGCGCGGCGCTGATCGTGCAGGAGAACAAGCTGTTAGACCAGGCGATCAAGAAATTCGAGCGAACCGAGACGGAGGCGGCAGAGAAGGCGAAGATCGTCTGGGGTCAGTTGCAGGTGATCGACCGCAAGACGCCCGAGTGGCGAGAGAAGGAGCAGCAGTACGACCGCTTGGAAAAGCAGCGCATAAACGCGCGCAATAGCATCGAGGCAATCCGCGAGCAGCGCAATGAGTACGTCAAGGAGCAGCAGAGCATGCGGCAGCATCTGTCGCGCGAGGCGGCTGACATGGCCAAGCTGCAGAAGAAGGGCCCGGGGGGAGGGAACTAGCGATGCGCGCCTTACTAACAGTGTTGCTGATGAGTTTGAGCTTTGCCGTCCACGCCAAATCAGCGGAGGATTGGTTGAAAGAAGGTGACGACGCCTTAAAGGGCGTGGGCAAAGAAATTGTCGACGCGCCTGACTGCATCGGCAAGAGCCCCAGTGGCCGCATTGAACTGCTGGGGGTCGAATCGGACATGGGGCCGTCCACTCAGGGGATGAGCCCGGCGCTGAAGCTCGGCCCCAACCACCCAGCGATGAAGGCCCTCAGGCCATTGCAAGAGCAGATGTGGGGAACCCGCGAGTTGTTTGACCGGGACCCGGCGGCTTATCAACGAGTGCAGAAGCGCCATTACGCTTACTACTGGTTCTCCGGGTCAATCAGCGGCAGCAAGATCGAACAAGGTAACCGGGAAGAAATTGCCAATTGGGAGGAATGGGGGCTGCTCTACAGGGAGTGGCTGGAATTGGCCCGGCAATATGCCCCGCTCTGGCAGGCGGCCGAAGCAGCCGGGAAGGGCTGCCCATGACCAGAATCTTCGCGATTGCCGTAACGCTGGCCGTTGGCCTAGGGACACTGCCCGCCATGGGAGCCGCTCCATCCGCTGCCTGGGAGAAGCTGATCCGCAGCGAAGCGGGCCTTGCCCAGGAAATGACCCGGATGGATACGCTGCTCGCCTACCTGGACCTTGCGGACCGCATCGCCGTCATCCAGGGAAGGCTCTCTGCGGCCGATGCCGATGCCCGTCTGCGCAACTACGGCCAGCAGATGTTCAACACCACGATCGGCGAGCCCCATCTGGCCGAGGCGCGCGCCAGACTCGGCAGCGAGATCGCCGGCTACCTGGATGCGACGGCGCGCGCGGCCGCGTCTTCGAATCGCTGGCCGGGCGGCGCGGCCATGCAGACAAAAGCGCAAAGACTGCTCGATGCTGTTCGCTCGTCCTACCCGCGTTTCTTGCAGAAAGATATCGATCCGACGCTGCTGATCATGCAGGTGGCGCTGGTCGACGGCTGGGCGCGCGGCGAATCCGCAGTCGCCAATCCGTTCGCCGGGCACTTGCAGCGAATGCAGGCGGCCTATCCCGCTGCGAGTGCCCGCGCGCGCATCGCCGCCGCCGCCGGGCCGTTGGTCGCGCCCGACGGAAAGCCAGTGCCTGCACCCTCGATCGCCGCAAAGCCTGCGACTCTCACGCCCCCGCCACGACAGGGGGCGGGCGACGATCTGCTGCAGCAGATAGTCGGACTTTGGCGAGTGGAAAACAGCGGGGACGTTACCGAGATCCGCCCGGACGGAACAAGTATCTTCCGCGAGGTCAGCGCCGCATGGGCCGCGGCATCGGGGTTCAAAGTTGGCGACCTCTGGTTGAACAAGATACAGGTCACCGGCGGCAAAGAACTAGGAGCCGAGATGTGGTTGCGCTTCGGAAATCGTACCTGTGGCGAAATAGCGCCTATCGCCGGAAAGACCAGTATCGAAGTCCAGCCTGGCGGCAACAAGCTGAGTCTGACCATCCAGAAGACTGCCTACAGTTTTACGCAATGCAAGTGGACGGATCAGCGCAGAACCGACCATACCACCTTGGTCCGCCTCGAAAGTAGCGGTGCGGCGCCGGGCCCAGGTGCAGTGGTCACGCCGCCGGAGGGTACGAGTCAACCGCACGACACCTCACTGGAGATGGATACCGACCGTCCGGGTCTCGACCTCACGAGCTTCGATCTGCAGCAGCCCGACCCTGACCAGTGCATGACCGCATGCCAGGACTACGGCGGCTGCCGCGCCTTCACCTACGTCAAGCCCGGCGTGCAGGGACCGCTCGCCCGCTGCTGGCTCAAGAGCGCCGTGCCGACTGCGGTGCGCTCTTCATGCTGCATCTCCGGCCTGCCATGAGCCGCGGGTTTTGGCTTACCGCGGCCGCTGTACTTGCGTGGGGCCCGGCCGCATCGCCTCGCGCCGCCGCCGCCGAATGTGAGAACTACGCACGCCAGGCGCTAAAGATCGTGGGGGAAGTGCAGAATCTGTTCAAGCAGACCTTGGAGCAGGAAATCTCCACCGACAAACTGCGTTGTCAGTTCACGGGCACTGAATGGAGCATCCGGGAACAGCGCCACCGGGACTGGTGCAGCGCGTTGCCCGCCGCGGAAGCGGCGAGCGCAATAGGCCGGCGGCTGCAGAAAATGTCGGAGGAGGCGCGGACCTGCCGGGCCGATGTGACCCCCAAGCTTGCGGATGCCGCGCGGAATAAACCGGGGCCGTCGCCCGAGGACGGTTCGGTCGCGGCGCCGCCGCCCACGGGTGGCGCTGCGATGCCGCCACAGCCGCCGTCTGCCCCTGTCGCCGCGCTACCCCCGCAGCAGCCGCCCGACAATACTGAGCAGATCGCGGCGCCGCGGGAGCAGATCGTTCATTTTAGCAAGCTGGAGGTGGGGGCGCTGCAGGCCGATGCCTTCGGGAGCGTAGGGGTGGGCTTTGTTCAGGGGAACGGGGCGCCTGGTATCTACCGATTCGAGCGGAACATGGTGTTGCCACCCGGGCGAAAACAGGTGCTCCTTGTTGCGGGCGAGCGCACGACTTCTCTGACGATTGTCTTCAAAACGCCCATTAGACGTTTCAGCCTTACGCGCATTGGCACGGCTGGTGGCGCCTCGGTGCCGACCTGGACGCTGGAGGCGTTTGACCGTGCCGGCAACGTGGTCGGCTCGACCGGTGAAGAGCACGGTCTGCCGCCGACGCCTCAGCAATTTTCAATCGACGGCAATGGCATCGTCCGAGTGGTGTTGAACACCGACAACCGCTATGGCGAAGGCACCTGGGCAACCTGGAATTCGCTCCCCGTCGCGGAGTTCGAGTTCACACGGTGATGCGCGAGCCGGTCCTCCCACTCATTGGCCCGGCCGAAAACTGCAATATGGGGTGCAATAGGCTTCGCTATTGCACGCTACACTTTTGTTTGCCTGGCCACGAGCCTCGCATTGCTTGCCTGTCTGGATAGGGTGCATTGAGAACCTCACCCCGATTGCCTCCCAGGCCGGCTATCGCGGCGTGAAGAAGTTGTAGTCCGGATGAAATGCAATGAAATCCGG
>JANNFT010000277.1:0-1993 GCA_031380185.1 Pseudomonadota bacterium | reverse complement strand
GCATGAGCAAGGAAGATCGCGCCGCGCTGCTGAAATTTTAGGCGTCGATTTAGGCTAGCGTAGTTCCGGCACATCGGGACGGAGACGAACGCATGAGTTCGATTTTGTTTGAGAATGTAAATGTTCTGACCTGTAGTGGGGAAGCGCCATTTCTGGGTGAGGTCTTGATCGAGGACAATAGAATCGTCGCGGTTGAGCGACATTCCGAGCGCATATCCTCGCCTGCGGTACAACACATCGATGGCGCCGGCTTAACCCTGATGCCCGGATTAATCGAACCGCATGCCCACCTTAGTTTCACCAACGTCTCCAACTCGGTTCATCTCGGCGAGATCCCGCCGGAAGACCACGCATTTCTGACGGCGCAGAATGCTCGAGTCATGCTGGACCACGGGTTCACTTCCTGTGTCAGCGCCGCATCGGCCAAACCCAGACTCGACGTCGTGGTGCGAAACTTCATTAATTCCGGCGCGATCCCCGGGCCGCGGTTACTCGCTGCGAGTCCCGAACTAACCGTCACCGGCGGGCTGGGCGATGCCCGCTTAGCGCACCTGTACCGCGAAAATTTCGGCCTGATCTGCGATGGGGCGGATGAATTTCGTCGAACCGCGCGTTGGATGTGCCGGGAAGGTGTCGACACGCTCAAAATTAATATTTCCGGTGACGACGCTATCCCCGGCGCCAAGGCTCTTGACACCGTGATGACCGATGCCGAGGTTGAGGCCGTGTGCGACGTGGCGCGACAATTAAATAAACGTGTCGCCGCCCATACCCGCAGCGCCGATTCAGTCAAGATGGCATTGCGCCATGGCGTCGACATCCTATATCACGCGACCCTCGTCGACGATGAGGCCTGTGCCCAACTTGAGGCGCAGCGCGCGCGGATATTTGTCGGACCGACTTTAGGCAATCTTTACAGTGCGCTGAACGAAGCCTCGCCGTGGGGGCTCACGCGCGAAATTGCCGAGGCGCGCGGCGCACGCTTCGAGTTAGAACGCGGCATCGAGAATATGCAGGCGTTGCAACGCCGCGGCGTGCGTATTCTTCCCGGCGGCGACTATGGCTTCGCGTGGTGCCCGATCGGCTCGAATGCGCGCGATATTGAGCACTTCGTGGTTCTGCTGCAATTTTCGCCGCTGCAAGCCATCGAAGCCGCCACCAGACTCGGGGGTGAAATTATGCTGATGGGTCATGAACTAGGGCAAATCAGAGTCGGCTACTTAGCCGATTTGCTGTTGGTCGATGGCGATCCTTTGGCCGACGTGAAGCTGTTGCAAGACACCGAAAAACTGTCGGCGATTATGAAAAATGGGCAATTCCACAAGGCGCCGATTGCGCGGGGAAAAACAGCATGAATCTGATTGTCGGTGGTCACAATTTCGGCGTTCAACCTGCTGTTGCGCGTTGTGCCTGCGCCGCGCTACTCGTTGCCGGGCTTGTGGCGGACGCTGCGGGCGAACCAGTGTTGGATAATGCTTACGTACGTGTATCGCGCAACGCCATACTCTGCCCAACCGGGACAATTCCCGGCTGCGACGAGCGCGTGATCGTCGCGCTCGGTGATGTCGCCCTCAATTTACACAATTCGCACCGCGCAATGGCACGTGGCGACGTCGAGGTGTTTGGTCCAACTCAATCTTACCGAGTGTCCGGCGCCGGCGATTACTTGGAGGTTGTGATCAAACCCGATCATCCGCCGCCTGGCGCACCGACGGAAACCGTCACACCCGAGAAGAATGTCATGCGCTACGACGGTAAGAATTTTAAGGTGTTCGAGGAGCGTCTCGATCCGGGCGACATCCGCGCCCGACACAGTCACAGTCATCGTGTCGTGATCCAACTCAATCGCACGCGCTTGCAACAGTGGCCGGACGGCGCGGCGGCGGTTGTTGTTGAAACCGTTCCCGATCGCTCCTTGTTCAGTCCGCCGGTCATCCATAGCGTCAAAAATATTGGTGCGGCGCCGCTACGCGGCGTGATTATCGAGTTCAAA
>JANNFT010000229.1:0-5055 GCA_031380185.1 Pseudomonadota bacterium | reverse complement strand
CAATTTCACAATCCCAAAAATTTGGCGATGGCGCTGATCGCTGAAGCCGGGGAATTGGTCGAGCATTTCCAATGGTTGTCGCCGCAACAGGCAGCGAACCTGTCGCCGGAAACTAAAGCCGAGGTGGCGCTGGAAATCGCCGATGTGTTGTTGTTCCTGCTGCGCCTTGCCGATAAATTAAATATTGATCCGATTGACGCGGCAGAAAAGAAAATGAAGCTAAACGCGGAAAAATATCCGGTCGAAAAATCTAAAGGGATCGCCACGAAATATAACAAGTTGTAATGCTTGCCTACCGTCACCTATTCCATGCCGGCGGTTATGCCGACGTTTTCAAACATGCCATGCTCACGGGGCTGATGCTTTCTCTGCGCAATAAAGAAAAGCCCTATTTTTATCTCGATACCCATGCCGGAATCGGGCGCTACGATTTGCTGCATCCGTGGGCGGCTAAAAATCGCGAGTATGAGCATGGCATCTCACTGTTGTTTAAACATAAAGATATTCCCGCTTCATTGCTGGACTACGTGAAGTTGATTCGCGCGGACAATCCGGATGGTCAGTTGCGCTTCTATCCGGGTTCACCGCGAGTTGCACGCAAGTGGTTGCGACCCGGCGATCGCATGGTGCTGACAGAACTCAATCGCGACGATTGCGCGGCCCTCACAAAAAACTTCGCCGGGGACCGCCATGTTCACGTGCATTGTATGGATGCCTTTCATGGCTTGAAGGCGTTCCTGCCGCCACCGGAGCGGCGCGGACTAGTGTTGATCGATTCCTCATTCGATCGCGCCAAAGAATTTTCGCGCATCGCCGAAGCGCTGAGCCTCGCCTACAAGCGCTGGGCGACTGGATGTTATGCGATCTGGTATCCATTGATGGAGCCAAGCGCGATGCTGGCGTTCGATCGCGCCGTTCTGCTCACCGGCATTCGAAAAATTCTAAAGCTTGATTTCGCGTTAGAGGACCAAGACTGGACGCTGACGATGCGCGGTTGCGGCATGCTGGTGGTTAATCCGCCGTGGCAGTTTGAAGTCGAGGCGGCGGCGATGTTGGATTGGCTTTGGCCGGTGTTGGCGTTGAAGAAAACCGGCGGCGTGAAGGTTTCTTGGCTGGCGCCGGAGTAAGGTGATCGCTGTATGCATGGCTGCGAGCAATTATCCATGCGGGTCTTGGCACAGATTAGGTTAAGGCGCAGATATTTTTTGTAGGATCTGCTGCATCAATTCACGCGCTACTTCGCCGCGCCGCATCTCATAAATGGGGCTAAAGAAAACCCGATGCGCCATGGTTTCGTGATAAACCGCCTGCACGTCTTCAGGTGTCAAAAAATCGCGATTTTCCAGCCAAGCTTTCACCCGAGCGGCGCGCATCAGCATCGCCATACCGCGCGGACTGGCGCCCGCCGCGATCAAATCCCGCATATTCACGCCGCTGAGATTCACGCCGAAATCCGACGGAGTGCGCGTGGCCTGCCAAAGATTCATCGCGTATTTCTGCAAGGTCTCGCTGGCCTTGATGTTCTCTTGAATAGTCGCGCCGATAGCGTTTAGTTCGGTGAACGGAATCATGCCCGATGTGACGCGCTCGATCAGGCGATCGACATCGTGAAACGCAGTATCGAACATCAACGCTTTTTGCGTGGCGATATCCGTTGGCGTTTCGATCAAGAGCTCCATGCAAAAACGATCACGCGCGGCGGAGGAAATCTCGAAGGTTTCCTCTTTCTCGACGCGGTTACGGTCGGCGAACACGATCATATGCGGAAAACGATATTCGCGGTTAAACGCGTTGGCGCTGCGTTCGGCCATCACGCGCAATAATAGCGAATGCACTTGCGGCCGGGCGCGATTGATCTCGTTGAAAAAGAAAATCGACAGGGCTTCGCCATGCTTTAAAACCGGGCCGGGATCGACGCGCGGCTTGCCGTCTTCGCTGATGTAGGTGTAGTAAACCAAATCATTCGGCATCAAATCAACCGTGCCTTCGACGCGCTCGAAGGCGCCGCCGATGGCGCGGGCGAAGGCGCGCAGCACCGTGGTTTTGCCGACGCCGACATCGCCTTCAAGCAACACGTGGCCACGCGCAAACACCGCGATATTGATGTGATGAATGACGTGATCTTGGCCGATCACTGCTTTCTTGATTTCCGTTTCCAGTGCAAGCGCGCGAGTGCGCCAGTCTTGCAGGAGCGTGTCGTCTCGATTCATGAATTCACTTTCTTATTTTCTTGCTGCGCATTCGATGGCAACAATGAATCTACGCGCATCATCGTGATAATATTGTCGACGCTTTGAAAACGATCCCGATTCTACACTATCCCCCCGAGCAAACCCAGGCCGGCGCGAGCTTCGATCAGGCTTGTCGTCGTTGCCAGCGACTCGCTGATTTTCTTGCCGCGGTGAAGGGAAAAAATCCAGGTTATTGGTGCAAACCGGTGCCGCCATTCGGCGCGACAACGGCGAAGCTTTTGCTGGTGGGGCTTGCGCCCGGCATGCACGGCGCGAACCGCACCGGCCGTCCCTTTACCGGCGATTACGCCGGCGAACTGCTATATAACACGCTGCACCAATACGGTTTCGGGAACCAGCCGATTTCAACGAGTGTAGACGATGGGTTGGAATTGGTCGATTGCCGCATCACCAATGCGGTGAAATGTTTGCCGCCCGAAAACAAACCAACACCTGCGGAAATAAAAACATGTAATGCCTATTTGCGCGTTGAATTGTCGCTGCAGCCGGCAGCGAGCGTTGTTCTTGCGCTAGGCCGAATCGCCCACGATGCCGTGCTGATGGCGCTACGTGTTAAGGCTAGTGCGGCGCGATTTGGCCATGGCGTGCGCCATGTGCTGCCGAACGGACTCACCCTGTTCGATAGTTACCATTGCAGCCGTTACAACACCCAAACGAAACGTTTGACGCCTGCGATGTTTCAGGCGGTGTTCGCGCAGATTAGAACTGAGTTGGACGGCGGCTAATGTCCGACGCGCTACCGCAATCATTCGACAGCAAGGCTGTTTTGGCGACTCTGCCGGGCTTGCCCGGTGTCTATCGCATGCTGAATGCATCGAGCGAAGTACTGTACGTCGGCAAAGCCCGCGATCTGAAAAAGCGTGTGTCATCTTATTTCCAGAAAAGTGATCTGGGACCGCGCCTACAGTTGATGGTGCAGCAGATCGCGCAGATCGAGACCACCGTCACGCGTTCGGAATCGGAAGCATTGCTGCTGGAGAGCAATCTGATCAAGTCGCTCAGCCCGCGCTTCAACATCCTTTTTCGCGACGACAAAAGTTATCCGTACATCATGTTCAGCGGCCATGCCTTCGCGCAGATTCGCTTCTATCGCGGCGTGTTCGACCCGCGTAACCGCTACTTCGGTCCATTTCCCAGCGCCTGGGCAGTTCGCGAGACGATACAAATTTTGCAGAAGGTTTTCCGGCTGCGTTCCTGTGAAGATTCGGTATTCAGCAATCGTTCGCGACCTTGTTTGCTGTATCAAATCAAACGCTGCTCGGCGCCCTGTGTCGGAGCAGTCGGGCAAGACCACTACCGCCGTGACATCGAAAATGCGATGTTGTTTCTGCATGGCAAAGAAAACGAAGTCATCACCAACCTGTCGGAACGCATGATGCTCGCGGCGGAAAATTTGGAGTTTGAAGCGGCGGCGGTGTTTCGCGATCAGATCAACACATTGCAGCGCGTGTTGACCAAGCAATTCGTCGCTAACGACAGCAGCGCGCGCGACGCCGATGTGATCGCCTGTCACGCCGATGCCGGGCAGGTGTGTGTTAACCTTGCGATGATCCGAGCCGGGCGCCATTTGGGCGACAAAACGTTTTTTCCGCAGAACGCCAATGATGCTGATGTTGTCACTGTGCTTAATGCCTTTATCGGGCAACATTACGCCGAACGTATGGTCCCGCCGCTGATTATTGTGAACCAAGATTTGGATAGCGAGAATTTGTCGGCGTTGCTTGCCGAGCAATGCAATCACGCCGTGCAGATTCTTACGCGGCCGACCGGCGAGCGGCGCAATTGGCTGGCGATGGCGGATTCCAATGCGAAACTCGCGCTGTCGCAGAAACTCGCCAATGAAGCGGCGCAAGAAACACGCATCGCCGCGCTGCAGGCTGCGCTTGATTTACCGGCTAACTTACAACGTATCGAGTGTTTTGACATCAGCCACACCATGGGCGAAGCGACGGTGGGATCCTGCGTCGTTTTTGATCATGGCAAGATGCAATCGAGCGAATATCGCCGTTTCAATATTTCCGGGATCACGCCGGGCGATGACTACGCGGCAATGCGCGACGTGGTGCAACGGCGCTATCGAAAGATTGCCGAAGGCGAAGGCGTGATGCCGGACTTGATCTTGATCGATGGCGGTAAAGGCCAAGTGAGCGCGGCGCAAGAAGTGTTCAACGAGCTTGGAATAGCCGACGCAATCATGGTCGGTGTCGCTAAGGGTGAAGAGCGCAAAGCGGGTCTTGAACAACTGATTTTCCCCGACGGCCGAGCGCCCTTGGTGTTGGGGCATGACAATCCCGCCTTACATTTGATTCAGCAGATTCGCGATGAAGCGCATCGCTTTGCCATCACCGGCCATCGCGGCCGCCGTGCCAAGGCGCGCGTCCAGTCTAGACTTGAGGACATCGCGGGGATTGGCGCCAAGCGCCGACAAAAATTGCTGGCGCAATTCGGCGGCATTAAAGGCGTCGTGTCCGCAAGCGTCGACGATCTGGCGTCGATCGAGGGAATCAGTCGTTCGCTCGCGGAAAAAATTTATCGTGAGTTGCATTGAAGCCATGCCGCTAAATTTACCTAATCTCCTCACTTGGTTTCGGATTTTACTCATCCCGCTTTTCGTGGCGGTGTTGTACGTTCCAGGCAATTGGTTGACGCAACATCAAGCCAATGCCGTGGCCATGTGGATTTTTATTGTGGCAGCAATTACCGATTGGCTCGACGGTTATTTGGCGCGCCGCATGAACCAAACTTCGGCGTTTGGCGCGTTTCTGGATCCGGTCGCCGACAAGCTGATGGTCGCCGCCGCATT
>JANNFT010000198.1:0-4688 GCA_031380185.1 Pseudomonadota bacterium | reverse complement strand
GCTGCGCTTTATCGAGCGCAGCAACAGCGGCGGGCAAATTTACTCGCAGGTGCGCTATCTCGATCATCAGGGGTTGGAAGTCGCCAAAGCCGCTGATAGTAAAGTACCGAATGCCGCTACGGATATCGCCGCGGAAACTTTTTTTGACCGTGTGAAAACGTTGAAGCCGGACCAGACCTATCTTTCGCCGGATGCGCCGCTTCGAGTCTTTGCGATCCCGGTGCACCAGCGTCGCGAGGGTCAGCCGCCGGCCTTCATGGGCGCAGTGGCGCTCGATTTCGCCTACTCGTTGAGCGAATTTCAGCGCACCACCTCGGTGATCTTGCGCACCTTCGTCTTCAGCACCGCGTTTGGCATGGGCGTCGCTTTGCTGCTGACGGTGCTGCGAGTGCGTCAATTCACCAATCCAATCCGCCGGCTCGCGGATGCCGCGAACCGGATTGCCGGCGGTGAGCGGGCGATCCGCGTCGCCAACGATTCCCACGACGAAATCGGCCAACTCGCCGGCGCGTTCAACGGCATGGCCGCGCGTCTTGAAGCGGATGAAGACGCGATAAAGCGCAAAATCGCCGAGACCCGGACGTTGTATGATGTGGCGCAGGAAATCAGCGCTCAGGTACATCTCGAACCGACGTTGAAACTGATTGTCGAACGCGCCCGCCATCTGTTGGAAGCTGAGGTGGGATTGCTTGCGCTGCGCGAGGGCAGCGCCGATAGCTTCGCCGTAAAAGCCGTGAGCGGGAGCCCTGGGGAATTGGCGGCGACTCTGCATGTCAAAACCGGCGAAGGCTTGATCGGGCAAGTTGCCGCGTCGTCTCAAGCGGTTATTGTGGATGACTATCTTGAGGAATATCCCGATAGCCCATTTCGCCAGGTCATTCGGGAATCGGGGTTGCGCTCGGCAGTCGCCGTGCCGCTGAAAGTGCGCGACGCGCTGACTGGCGTGCTATTGGTGACCAGTCCGACCCGGGCAAAATTCAACGACGCGGATCGCGAGCTGCTGAGCGCGCTGGCCGACCACGCCTCGATCGCAATCGAAAATGCACGCTTACTCGAGCAGGCACGCCAGCATGCCGAGCAACTCGAGGCGCGCGTCGAGGAACGCACACGCGAGTTGCAAGAAGCCAATCGCCGCATCGAACAAACCTCGCGCCACAAATCCGAGTTTCTCGCCAACATGTCGCACGAGCTACGCACACCGCTCAATGCGATTATCGGGTTCTCCGAAGTCCTCAGCGACGGCATTCTGGGCGACTTGCAGCCCAAGCACCTGGAATACGTGCAAGACATTCACAGCTCGGGACAACACCTGTTATCGTTGATCAACGACATTCTGGATTTATCGAAAGTGGAGGCGGGCCGCATGGAATTGGACGTCGCGAAATTCGACGTCGGCGCGGCGATAAATAACGCGATCACCTTGGTGCGCGAGCGTGCGGCGCGCCACGGCGTGAAGCTAAATATAACAGTCGATGAGCACCTCGCGCCGTTCGCCGGTGACGAACGCAAGTTCAAACAGATACTGCTCAATTTGCTGTCGAACGCGGTCAAATTCACGCCACACAACGGCGACGTCAGCGTAAGCGCCTCGGCCACAGTGGACGGCATACAAGTCGCGGTGAGCGACAGCGGAATCGGCATCTCACCCGAGAATCAGCAAGCGATATTCGAAGCATTTCATCAGGTATCGACAGGCGGGGCCGCCAAAGCTGAAGGTACCGGGCTTGGGCTGACGCTAGCAAGACAGTTCGTCGAGATGCACGCGGGCCGCCTCTGGGTTGAGAGCGTGCCGGGCAAAGGCTCGACCTTTACGTTTAGTTTGATGGACCAGCCGTGCGTAGAAAATTAGTGAGCCTAAGTTCTGTCATTCCGAGGCCAGTAGGTCGAAGAATCTGCTTCTGTTCGTTCGGGAAAGCAGATTCTTCGCCTCGCTCAGAATGACAATTGCGATGTTTTTCAAAATTTAAGGGTAAAAATAACTTTGATCGATTAACTAAATAGGAGGCTGGAATGCTATTTCCGTTGAGAGTCATCGGTATCTTAGCGCTGTTTTCATATATTGCCGCAGCGCACGCTGGCGCGCCTGCGCCTAAGCCCGCCAACGCGTCCGCCGGCGCCCATCCGCAGCATCAAGTCGCGAATCTTGGCGATTTTAAATTCGAGAGCGGCGATGTCGTGAAGGATTTTAAGGTGTCCTACGTTACGCACGGCAAGCTCAATAAAGACAAGAGCAACGCTATCTTGGTAATGCATCCTTTTCTCAGCGACCATCATCTGCTTGACTTTCTAATCGGTCCGGGGAAAGCGCTCGACCCTAATAGGTTTTTTATCGTCGCGACGGATTTCATCGGTAATTCCGGCCTTCAGCATGACATCACCACGGGCCCAACTAATAGCGGCCTCAAGATGGAATTTCCCCGCTACACGGTGCTCGATTCGGTCAACGTCGAGTACAAGTTGCTCAAGGAACAACTTGGTATCTCACGCATGCTGTGCGTGTTGGGTCCGTCAATCGGCGCAATGAAGTCGTATCAATTCGCCGTCAGCTATCCAAGTTTCATCGCCAGCGCCGTCCCCATCATGGGTAGCCCGGTGACGAGCCCGCGCATGCGTTGGGTGTTGAACAGCGCCATGGACATCATGGCAATGGACAGCGGCTGGCAGGGCGGCAATTACGAGGTGAACCCGACCGGCGGCTTGGTTGCCGGACTCACCGCTTGGCTACCCTACGTCTATACCGAAAAATTCTATGCCGAGAACTTACGCACCCCCTCAGCAACAGCGCGATTTTCGCAAGATTTGGCACGGCATTTTCACCAGCAACGACGCGCGCGATGTTTACTATCAAATGCGCATGTGGGCCGCCTTCAATATCGGGGATAGCAAGGGCTTCGGTGGCAATGCTCAGGCGGCGCTGAAGTCAATCAAGACACCGATGTTGCTGCTTACGGTGAAGGACGATCTGATGATTAGCGCAGGGGAGGTAGCGTTCACCAAGAGCTCGATCCCGAATATCAATCATGTCGAGATGGCCACGGCCTCCGGTCATGAGGCATGCTGCGGTGGCGATGCCGAGGTCAACAAGATCATGAATCGCGAGATCGCCGCTTTTCTAGCCAAGGTCAAGTAGGTGTAGCGCCGTGATTCATCACATTTGGGCGCCGCTTCTCGTATTGGCGATGGCGCATGCCGCGGCGGGCCAAGTGATTCGCTTCAGCCCCGGCGTCGACGCGCCCACCGCGTTCAACGCGCCGACTGGACGTTACGAAGAAGGCAGTAGCTTCGATCCGTACATCTGCGCTGAGCAACCCTGCGGCGAGTTGCTGCATAACATTTTCGAAGGTCTGATCGGGGTTTCCGAGAAGCGGGTGCTTGAGCCCCGGCTCGCAACGCGTTGGCAGCGCATCGACGACTTGAGATTTCGACTGACGCTGCGTCGCGGCGTGGTGTTTCACAACGGCGAGCCGTTCGACGCCGAGGCCGTGCGCTTTTCTTTGATGCGCGCCTCGGAGGCCTATGGCGCGACCGCTTGGTTCACGGAAATCGCGCGCGTCGATATTCTCGATCCTTATCTGGTCGACGTGGTGCTCAAAGCACCGGATAGTTTGTTCCTGTATCGCCTCGGCCATCTCGCGCCTATCTTGCCACCCAAGTATTTTAATCAAGTGGGTGTTGCCGGTTTTGGTTCGCAACCCGTTGGCGCCGGCGCATTCCGATTCGTGCACTGGGACAAGACTCGTCGCGAGATTTTGTTGGAGGCGAATAAAAGCTATTGGCAAAAGGGATTTCCGAAAGTCGCGAGCGTGGTGTACAGCTATGGCAGCGCGGAGCAAGGCCTTGCGGGGCTCACCCAAGGCGGTATCGATCTGTTGCGGCGGCTCAACCCACGCAAGACCACGCAGTTCATGGAAACCGGTAGCGGCAAGATCGTCAAAGCGTGGCTACCGCAACTCGTGCTCGGCCCGTTCAATCTGCTCAAACCCAATACGCCGCTGAAAGACCGCCGCGTTCGCCAGGCGATCAATTTGGCGATCGACCGCGAAGACGTGCTTCGCTACGGCGCCGTCGGCAACGGCCGGCTGCTCGGCGGTTACACGGTCCCGGAAGACCCAGATCACGCCGGACTCAAAAGCTATCCGTTCGATCCCACGCAGGCGCGCGCGCTGCTGGCGGCGGCCGGTTTTGCGAACGGTTTTACGCTGTCGATGTTGGTCAGCAACGCGGTGCCGCCGCAAGTAGAAAAGATCATCGCCGTGTCGCTGGCGCAGATCGGCATTCACGTCAATGTCCGCGAGGCTACCGAAGCGGATTTTTTAAAGGAATTGTATTTACCGAAGTTCAGCTCAAGCGCACCGCCGTCGTTCGACATCTTGCTGCTGAGCATGCCCGCCGGAACACTGCCACACTCGGGCTACGTACCGATGACGTTGCTGTACTCAGGCAAACCGAATGAATCCGCCGTCCAAGATCCGGCGCTCGACGAACTCTACGAACAGGCGCTACGCGAGTACGACGAAGCCAAGGCCTCGGCGAAATGGAAAAAACTCGAGCGCTACGTGTATGACAACCATCTATTACTCATCGGCTATCAGGAGCGCGCCGTATTCGGCGTGCGTGAGGGGTTACGGTTTACGCCGAGGACATTGATGAATTTTTGGGATGCCTCGTATGCGCAATGATCGTACAGC
>JANNFT010000193.1:0-2063 GCA_031380185.1 Pseudomonadota bacterium | reverse complement strand
TCGGCAAACTCTCGCTCATTATTAGTTTTGGCGCCGGCGTTTATTTTGTCGCGCTATGGTTACTTGGATTCCGCTTAGGCCATTTTTCGCGCCGCGCCGCCTAGTTAGAAAAACGATTAGATTCGACAAACAACCATCTGTTATGTAATAATAAAAATAATTATTCACATCAATAGTAGCCTTTAATGCAATCCGGCGACTGCTCGATGCTGCGTTTGCCAAGGACACCAAATGCTGCAAAAACTGCGTAGCCTATCCATTGCCTCCAAGCTGGCGCTGCTGGCACTATTGTCGATTTTATTGGTGCTGTCTTGCCTCACGATTTATGCTGTTGCTGAATCGAAAAACACATTGATGGCCCTTGAGGTTGACAACCTTAAACTAGAAAACAAGCTTGTCATCGATATGATCGATGCTTATGATCAGAGTCTTCAGCTTCCAACAGTGACGTTATTGAGCGTGTTTCGCAGCTTATATCCCGAAACATTTACCCTGTCCCAAAAAACCGCGCAAGTCGGTGCGGAAATGTTGCCAGTCCTGTTAGCCGATAGCGAGGAAATTAACAACCAAACCTTTCAGGTCGATCGATTTCATAAGCTGACGGCGGCGGTGGCCACCGTTTTCGTGAAGCGCGGAAGCGATTTTTATCGCGCGACTACATCGGTGCTTGATGCCAACAAACAACGGGTTCTCGGCACGGCGCTGAGCAAAACTAACCCCGCCTACGCTGCACTCGCACGGGGTGAAAGCTACATCGGCCTGGTTAAATTGTTCGGCAAAAATTACATGGCGGGATATGAACCGATTCGGAATCCAGAGAAAGAAATCATCGGCGCGTTTTTCGTCGGGGTAGACTTTGGCGCTGAAATGGCCGCACTGAAAAAGAAAATCAAACAACTCAAGATCGGTGAGACCGGTTTCTTTGTTATCGTCGACGCGGCAAAAGGTGAGCGCTATGGCGAGATCCTAATTCATCCAACCTTAGAAGGAAAAAGCGGCCTCGATCTGCGCGATGCGGATGGAAAGTTTCTCATCAAAGAAAGCCTCGAAGCCAAATCGGGAACCCGAAATTACAATTGGCTCGACGAAGACGAGTCAGTGTCCGGCGAGAAAATCGCGGCCTTTGCCACCTACGATAACTGGCATTGGCTGGTCTTCGGCGGTAGCTACGTCGATGAGTTTGGCCGGGGAGCGCAGGCCTTGTCGCGCAATCTCATCTTGGCTTCCCTGTTGAGCGGCTTGCTGCTGGCGGCCACATTTTACTACTTCTTGCGCCGGCAAATCGGGGAACCGCTGGCGCATGCCGCAGCGATCGCAGAATCCGTCGCCACCGGAAACCTCACACAAAAAATCGAAATCCATCGCGACGACGAAACCGGAAAACTGCTCGCCTCATTACAGACGATGAGCGATAGTCTGGCGCGCGTCGCCCGCACGGTACACGAGCGCTCCACTTTGATCCAAGAAGGCGTACGCCAGATCAACATGGGCAACTTGGACCTATCGCAACGCAGTGAAGAGCAAGCGTCAACGTTGGAAGAAACCGCCGCCGGCGTTGAGTCGGTCAGCGCTGCGGCGCGAGACAACGCCGCTATTGCGGCGCAAGGCCGTAAGCTCGCAACGGACGCCGCCCACGCAGCGGCCGAGAATGCGACCTCAATGACACGCTTAAGTGAGGCTATAAATTCAATGCACGGAAGTTCGAAACAAATCAGCGAGTTCGTCGGCGTAATCGATGGGTTGGCATTTCAAACCAATATCCTTGCGCTGAACGCTGCGGTGGAAGCGGCGCGCGCCGGCGAACAAGGCCGCGGCTTCGCCGTCGTGGCGAGCGAAGTACGAAACCTTGCCCAGCGCAGTAGTGAATCAGCGAAAGACATTCGCGCTATCATTTCGCAATCGTCCTCGACCATGGAGATGGGCGCTAAACTTGCGCAAGATGTGGCGAAATCCAGCCAGATTACGCAGAGCAGCATCGAAACCGTGACGGAGCTCATGACGCAAATCGCCGACGGCTCGCGTGAACAAAGCGCCAGCATCGAACAAATTAATCAGGCCATGGG
>JANNFT010000178.1:0-2591 GCA_031380185.1 Pseudomonadota bacterium | reverse complement strand
GCAAGTAGCCTGTCAATTTCTCCGGCAGTGGGTTGTCGGGGCGCAAGCTATTCAGGCCAATGCCTACAAATGTTCCTCCGTTCTTAGCGATAGTTCGACCATGCGATCCAATAACTGATCGGCGGGCAGGCCGACGAAATTGCGTAACACCAGCTCCTTCGCATACAGGCGCACGAGATAACGCAGTTTGAGCGACTTGTTGCGCGAGGCGTAAACGAAATCGCGATGGCCGTTGTTGATGACGATGACGTTGCGCGCGATGTCGAAACGCGAACGCCACGATTCGCCTGCCGCGCGTTCCAAGGTGTAGCCCGGTAACCCTTGGGATGGAATATTCGCTGCGCCGATCTGCGCCAACAGTTCTTGGGTCACGGTAATGAGCGCCTCGGCTTGGCATTCTATGTCGCGCTGGCGCACCGTTACATTAAGGCGAGTGAGTCCCGGCTCCTCGGGTGCGGCGTAGCTGGCCACCTGGTTGTTAGCGCCTTCCAATATGCCCCCGCCTTCCATGATCTGCCAGTGAAATTTGAGATCGTGTTCGACCCTTCGCCGCGAACGGTCGCGCGGCAGGGCTTGAAATTTTCGGCTTTCTCCGACGCGGATTACGCTCGACGCGGGCGACACCGCCACGCTGAATAACGGTCCGGCGAACTCGAAAAACTGGCGTTGCTTTTCCTCTTTCGGTTCCGGCTCGCTAACCCCCAAAAACGCATCGTCATTCTCATCGGTTTCGCCGGGTGACACGGTACTGGCCGAATTCCCAGGCGTGGGCCTGAGCGCGCGCGACTGAATATCGAACCAATCGTACTCTTCGATCGGCAAGGTCATGATCGCTTCGCGAAAGGCGCGCTGAATAGTGCGCAGCAATTCGCGACTTGCCTTCTCATCCTCCGCGCGGCGCTGTTGGTCGATGATGTCGACGAGTTTTTGTTCGAGCGGCTTGATCCCTTCGAGCAACGCCGCGTAAGCGCCGTCGTGGATCAGTCCCGTGCGAGTGCCCGGTGTAAGGTTGACGAACGGCGCATCGATGAGTCCCTGAAGATAGTGCAGGCTCCACGGCGGTCGCGCGAAATCATCGACCAGCGCCAAGTCCTCGAGTACCCGGGTGCCATTGCGAAACAACGCAACTTGGTTTAATTCCGACGGCTCACCAAGATATAACTCGGCATAGACATCGCCGCGCTCCGTGCGCGCGATCGGCAATTGATGCAAAAGCGAACCTTCGAATTGCCGTGGCTCGACGGCATATTGCTTGCGCGCCAGCTTGTCGATGACGCTGATCTTGGCGCCCGATTGGCGAATCCGATCGCGTAATTCCGCCGCGAGATACCACTGAATCTTTTCGCCGGACAAGGCCCGTATGCCTTCCAGCAGCGGCGCGATTTTTACTTCCGTGCCGCTGTCGGAAAACAGCGCGCGCTTAGGCGTGACCTCATAGGCGGGATCGCCTTTGCGCATGATCATCTGATAAGCCCGTTGATCGGCGCCCGCGGAAGTCATGATCAGTTCCTCGCCCACGGTCCAAAAGCTCAGCAGGCCGATGCCGAATTCGCCTTGCAATCCGGTGGCGCCATCGGCCTTCAACCGGCGCTTGATGGAATCGCCGATGTGGGTTGCGACATAGCGGAAATCCGGCTTGCCGGATTCATCGCGCGGCACGCCTTGGCCGTCGTCTTTAATGGCGAGAAAATGTTTGTTGTTCTCGCGGCCGCGCGTGATCGTAATGGTGCTAGCCTTGGCGTCGATGGCATTCTCCACCATTTCCGCAATCGCTTTGAGCGGGTTGCTTTGCGACAGCGCGATGATGGTAATCGCGTTCCAGTGATCGCCGATGCGCAACTTGCCGCGTTCTTGGGTAGATTGTTTGGATTTTGAAGCTGAGGTCATGAATCGGACAATGGCGATTGGTTACCGAGTAATTTAGCACGAGCACAAAAAGTAGGGTGCATTTATGCACCGTTCGATTTTGATGGTGCATAAATGCACCCTATATCGCCGCCTTTGCCACAAGCCGCACCCAGCTTGCCGTCTGGCAAGGCATGCCCTACGAGCCAACATCCTGGGGCTGGCCTAAGGCCATGTGCCTTCCAGGCCAATGCCTAAAATGGTTTCACCACCACCAAGATAATCACGGCGAACAAAATCAACACTGGAAATTCGTTGAACCAGCGATAGAACGGGTGACCGAAGCGATTGCGATCGTACTTAAAATCTTTCAGCAGTTTGCCGCAATAGAGGTGATAGATTACCAAAATCAATACGAGAAATAGCTTCGCGTGCATCCAGCCGCCGCTGACGCCGTAGCCAAGCCAGAGCCATACGCCGAAAATTATTGTCAGCACGGCGCCGGGCGTCATGATGCCATAGTAGAGTTTGCGTTCCATTATTTTAAAACGCTCGATGCCAATGGCGTCGCTAGCCATTGCGTGATAGACGAATAGGCGCGGCAAATAAAATAGTCCGCCGAACCAAGTGACCATGAAGCTGATGTGTAGGGCTTTAATCCAGAGCATGATATTTTCTTTAACGACGCTGAATTCCCGCCTTCGCGGGAAGGACGGCGTGGACGGAGGAATGGGAATGGGTCATCG
>JANNFT010000175.1:0-31124 GCA_031380185.1 Pseudomonadota bacterium | reverse complement strand
GATAGTTCGTCTTGAGGCATGCCTCGCCCACAAGCAAGCAGCTATTGCCGCCTGGCACGGCATCCCACTATGTCATTCCCGCGAAGGCGGGAATCCATTGATCTCGGTCTCGGCACAGCAATCAAAGAATCATCGGCTCCGGCTCCAACTCAATCAAAAATTTCCCACGAACCGAAGACTGAATCGCCCGCGCCAACGCCTAAATTTCCGCGCCCGTCGCACCACCACGATTGACCAGCACGAGGGCGTGTTGCTCATGCACACCCGCGCGGCCAAGTGACCGGCCTTTCCAGCCGCATTGCTCGATCAGCCATCCCGCTGCGAGTTTTACCTTTCCATCGGTCGCCGGATAGCTTGGAATCTTGTCGTAACCCATCCGCAGGCGCGCGAGCTCACCGACATCCACGATGGGATTTTTAAAAAAACTCCCCGCGTTGCCGATCACTGTCTGGTCCGGCAATTTGCGGCGGCGAATGGCGCATACCGCATCGCTGACGTCGCGCGCTGTCGGCGCGGCGCAATCGATGCGATCCAGTTCCGCGCGCACTTCGCCATAATCCAAATGCAGTTTCACAGCGCGCGGCAAGCGGAACGTAACGCTGGCGATCACATAGCGATCCTTAAGTTCGCGCTTGAATACGCTATCGCGATACGCAAACTCACAGGCGGCGCGATCGAAGGTGTACACGCTTGCATCCACCACATCCAGCGCTTGCAACGAATGAAAAAAATCTTTCATCTCGACACCGTAGGCGCCGATATTTTGAATCGGCGTCGCGCCCACTGTGCCGGGAATAAGCGAGAGATTTTCCAGGCCCGCCAACTGTTGATCTAAAGTCCAGCGCACAAAGTCGTGCCAGTTCTCGCCCGCTGCCGCTTCGACGTAGGTCGCTTCATTGTCTTGCGCGACGATTTTTGTTCCGAGCAATTTGATGTGCAGCGCGAGGCCGGGGAAATCTTGGGTGATCAACAGGTTGCTGCCACCGCCGAGAATCAACAGGGGTTCCGTGCTATCGCGTGATTGCAGAGCGGCGCGTAATTGCTCAATATCGCGAATCTCCACGTAGGATCGAGCTCGCGCCGCAACACGGAAGGTGTTGAATGGTGTCAGGCTAACGTTGTGTTGAATCCGTGCCGGAGTCACTCAATGCCTCTCTGTCATTCCCGCGAAGGCGGGAATCCATTTAGGGCAACGGCGCCCAACGTCAGCATGGATTCCCGCCTTCGCGGGAATGACAACGCTATACGTTGAACCGAAAATGCATCACATCGCCGTCCTTCACGACGTACTCTTTGCCTTCCAAACGCATCTTCCCCGCTTCTTTTGCGCTCTGCTCACCTTTCAGCGCGACATAATCGTTGAAGGCAATCACTTCGGCGCGGATGAAACCTTTCTCAAAATCCGTGTGAATAACGCCGGCCGCCTGCGGCGCAGTGGCGCCGATGTGAATGGTCCAGGCCCGGACTTCTTTTTCTCCAGCGGTGAAATAAGTTTCCAAGCCTAGCAGCGCATACGCGCCACGGATGACGCGATCGAGACCCGGTTCTTCCATACCGGCGTCGACAAGAAATAGTTTTTTATCCTCATCGCTCAGATCGGAAATCTCCGCTTCGAGCGCGGCGCAGATGGCGATCACCGGCGCATTTTCTTTCTTGGCGTAGCTGACGACTTGATCGAGCAACGGATTACTTTCGAAGCCATGCTCCTTCACGTTGGCGATGTAGATCGCAGGTTTGGCAGTGAGGAAAAACATTGGTTTGAGCAATTTCATTTCGTCCGCATCGAAGCCCATGGCGCGCACCGGTGTGCCCTGATCGAGTTGGCTTTTTACTTTCTCCAACAGCGCGGCGAGTTTGATCGCTTCTTTGTCGCCGGAGCGCGTGTTTTTGCCGACGCGCAAAATTGCTTTGTCTACGGACTGCAAATCGGCGAGCGCCAACTCCGTGTGGATCACTTCGATGTCGTCGATCGGGCTGACTTTGCCGGCGACGTGAATAACATTGTCGTCTAGAAAGCAGCGCACAACGTGCGCGATGGCGTCAGTCTCGCGGATATTCGCTAAGAATTGATTGCCGAGTCCTTCGCCTTTCGACGCACCCGCCACCAGGCCGGCGATGTCGACGAACTCGACGATGGCGGGAATTATTTTCAGCGGCTTGGCGATATTGGACAACGCTTGCAAACGCGAATCCGGCACTTCCACGATGCCTACGTTCGGCTCGATGGTGCAGAAAGGATAATTTTCGGCGGCGATTCCGGCCTTAGTGAGGGCGTTGAAAAGCGTCGATTTACCGGCGTTGGGCAAGCCGACAATACCACATTGCAAACTCATTTGTTTTCCCCTTTCGGATCCGCTTCCGCTTTCGGTCGCGTGTGTAATTTCAACATGGCTGCTTGTAAGTCGCCGCGCGCTATTTGCGGAAAAATCTGCAGCGAACGGGTGATCGATTCTTCAATTTTCGCACGCTCTTCGGCGCGCGGCGCCTGCAGCACGTAGCCAATCACCGCATCGCGATCACCCGGATGGCCGATACCGATGCGCAGCCGCCAAAAATCCAGTGTGCCTAAGTGGGCGGCAATGTCCTTCAAGCCATTGTGGCCGCCGTGACCACCACCTGGCTTCATCTTCACCGTGCCGGGCAGCAAATCCAGATCATCGTGCACCACCAGAATCTCCTGCGGCGCAATTTTGTAAAACGTCGCCAACGCTTGTACAGAACGGCCGCTGACGTTCATATAAGTCATCGGTTGCAGCAGCCATAAATCGTGGCCGCCGAAACTCAGTCGCGCGCTATCGCCGTGAAATTTCTTTTCCGGCTTGAGCGATACGCGTTCGTTTGCCGACAACTCGTCGATCCACCAAAACCCCGCGTTGTGGCGAGTCTTTTCGTGCTCGCTACCGGGATTGCCTAGGCCGACGATCAGTTTGATAGCCATGTCATTAACTTAAACGCGAATAGTCGATGCCCTGCAAGCCAATGGCCCGAGGCCACCCCGTACCAGAGCGGCTGTCCAGCCTATTGTCATTCTAAGCGCAGCGAAGAATCTGCCGCTATCGGAAATAGCGATGCAGCCAAAAGCAGATTCTTCGCGTCGCTCAGAATGACATAAGAGTAAAAAAATTGCCCGCCCGGCGAACCGGGACGGGCAACAACAGCAAAGAACCTTTGATGACGATTACTTCTTTTTCTCTTCTTTCTTCGCCGGTGCTTTGGCGCCCGCTTTGTCGTCGGTTTTTTCTTTCGCCACTTGAGCAATAGCGGGTACATCGACCGCAGCGATTGCCGTAGCGTCTTCCTCGGCGGCTACCGCCCTCGGTATGATGATCGTCGCGACGACAGGATTTTCAATCTTCACTTTGGCGACAATTTCAACACCGGTCGGCATCGGCATATCTTTCACATGCATTGAATGGCCCGCCACCAAATTGCCGAGATCCACCTGAATAAATTCAGGCAAGTCCTTCGGCAAACAGATCACATCGATTTCATTCAACACGTGGCTAACCAGCCCACCGGCCAATTTCACACCCGGCGCGACATCGTCGTTTATGAAATGTAGCGGCACTTTCATGTGAATCTTGGTGTTGGCGTCGATTCGTTGAAAATCCACATGACCAACCAGTTGGCGGAACGGATGGCGTTGCACGTCGCGCAGCAACACAGGTAAGTCGACGCCGTCCAACTTCATGTTTAGAATCGAGGAATGAAAGGCTTCCGCGCGCAGCTTGTGAAAGACCTCGTTGTGATCGACTTCAATCGCAATGGGTTTCTCGCTGCCACCGTACAAAATACCGGGGACGCGACCGGCGATACGCAGGCGGCGGCTCGCACCCGTGCCCTGTGTCTTCCGGCTTGTTGCATTGATTTCGATTTTCATTACTTACTCCAAAAATGGTTCAACCGCGACCAGTTGACCCGTTAAATTTGATTGATTTTCATCAACCACCAAAAATTTTTACTCGACGAATAGCGAACTCACAGAATCGCCTTCGCTTATACGGCGCATGGTTTCCGCCAATAGCGGGGCCACGGATAACTGACGTATACGCTTACAACTTTCAGCCGCGGCGCTAAGCGGAATGGTATCCGTGACGATCAGTTCGTCCAGCGCCGAATTGCCGATTCGCTCGATTGCTTTGCCCGACAACACCGGATGAACGCAATAGGATACAACTTTCTTCGCGCCCTGATTTTTTAGCGCCTGAGCCGCTTCGCAAAGGGTATTGGCCGTATCGACCAAATCATCGACGATCAAACAAGTGCGCCCTTTCACATCGCCAATGACGTTCATCACTTGCGACTCGTTCGGCTTCGGACGGCGCTTATCGATGATCACCAAATCGGCATCGTCGACGCGCTTCGCAATTGCGCGGGCGCGCACTACACCACCAACGTCGGGCGATACGATCACGGCGTTTTCATACTTGTGCTTCCACATATCTTCCAACAGCACCGGCGTGCCGTAGATATTGTCGACGGGTATATCGAAAAAACCCTGAATCTGGTCAGAATGTAGATCCATTGTCATCACACGATCGGAGCCGACGCTGCTCAGCATATTTGCGACCATCTTCGCCGTGATTGGCACTCGCGATGATCGTGGCCGGCGATCTTGCCGCGCGTAGCCGAAATACGGAATCGCGGCAGTGATCCGCCCGGCGGACGCACGCTTCAATGCATCAACCATGACCAGCAATTCCATCAAATTATCGTTGGTCGGACTGCACGTTGACTGCAGAACAAACACATCCTTGCCACGCACGTTCTCCAAAATCTCGACCATGATCTCGCCATCGCTAAAACGGCCTACGGTAGCGCGCCCAAGCGGTATTGCCAGATAGCTCGCGACGGCATCCGCGAGTTTCGGATTCGCGTTGCCGGTAAAGATCATTAGATTTTCGGCCATTTAGAGAATGGGGTTAGGCGTTACGATTTGGCTTGGCATCGGTTGTTCGGCGATCATCGGAAAAAATTTCACTTACGTTCACTAAGCTTGTCCTAAATCCTAGCGCCTAAATCCTGGCACTTCCACTTAGTGGCTGGGGAGGTAGGGATCGAACCTACGAATGCCGGAATCAAAATCCGGTGCCTTACCACTTGGCGACTCCCCAAACTCTAAAAGTCGGCGAGCGGATGAATATTCCACCCCTCGGCAACAAAACCCTTCATCGTCTCCGGCAAGCTTGCAAGCACCTTTTCAGCGCCGGTCCGATCCGCAAATGCCGCGAATACCGCGCTTCCGGAGCCGGTCATCCGCGCCGGTGCGTATTCATTAAGCCATTGTAAATATTGGCCCACTTCAGGAAAAAGACGTATCGACACCGCCTCCAAATCATTGCGAAGCGCGGCTGATGAAAAGTCCGATATTTTGATTGGAATCGAATCCCGTGTCAATTCCGCGTCAGCGAAGATGGTTTTAGTCGGGACGTGAACCGGTGGCGTTAGCACAACGTACCACGCTTTCGGCACCTCGGTTGCGATCAGTTTTTCGCCGACCCCTTCGGCAAACGCCGAATGGCCAAATATAAACACCGGCACATCGGCGCCGAGTTCGAGGCCTATCGCCTGCAACTGCTCGCGTCCGAGATTAATATTCCATAAACGATTCAATACGATAAGCGTGGTAGCGGCATCCGAACTACCACCGCCAAGCCCTGCGCCCCTGGGCAAATGTTTTTCCAACCCGATCGACACGCCGTTGTGCGCAGCTGTTTTTGCTTGCAGCAATCGCGCCGCGCGGATGCAAAGATCGTCATCCGGAGAAATGTCGGACGGTCCATCAACGCGGACGATGAGAGCATCGGTTCGCGGCGCAAAAGTCAAAAAATCGCGGCGATCAATAAAGGTGAATGCAGTTTGCAGCAAATGATGGCCGTCGTCGCGACGCCCGACGATATGGAGAAACAAATTTAGCTTCGCCGGCGCGGGATACCGTACAGCCGCGTTCAAAGCTAGTCGCGAATTGGGACGATGGCGTCGACCACAAAACGGATGACGACGTCAGCTCGCTTCATGATGATGCGATAGGGCAGCTCGATATTCGCCAGCGGACGATAGTCGGCATATTGAATATCCCACTCTTGCTGCCTAAGGTGCATGAGCCGATTGTTGGCGCCACGCTCCTCCTCGGCCTGCCCGTCGGGTGAGGCGCGGCCAAGTACCCAGTACTGCATACCGTTAAGCGGAAAATGCCAACCCATCACTTGCTCCATCAACTGGTCAGCATCGGCGGCCCTGTAGGTTTCCTTGTCACTGGTGGTGAGCTTGGCGCCATTTTCATCTTGTTCGATTTTCGCAACCGTGGTGCCGATGGGAGAGTAAACCGTGATCTCATGTTTTGGCGAGGCGTGCAACCAACGCACGCTGCCGCTGTGTCCCTCCTTGCCCTGCCTAATTCCTAGACGGCCGGAAAATTTCAGAGCCCTAATATCGTTCGCAGCGCCAGGCTCGACGACCGGTGCATTACCGTCGTTACGCGACCTCAATCCCGCACAGCCGGTCAGCACGAGAGCGGCCAACAACAGGCCAACGCCACAATTACGCGCAATCAAGAAAATCAGCCGATGCTTATGGTTTGAGGCGCTTAACTACTTCAATCAGCGCCTCGTTTTCCGGGTGATCTTTGATGGCAGTTTGCCAAACCTGTGTCGCCTCGCTGCGCTTGCCATTGGCCCACATCGCCTCGCCTAAATGCGCGGCTATCTCCGGATCGGGACGAAGATCGAAGGCGCGTTGCAGTGTCGCAATGCTTTCTGCGAGGCTACCCATTTTGAACTGCACCCAACCCAAGCTGTCGATTATGAACGGATCTTCAGGCGAAATTTCCAGCGCTTTTTTGATCAGTTCCTGAGCTTCGGTAAATCGAGTGGTGCGATCCGCGAGTGTATAGCCTAGCGCGTTGTAGGCATGGGCGTGATCGGGTTTTAGTTTGATTAGCTTGCGCAAATCGTCCTCAAGGACATCCAGACGGCCGACCTTTTCCGCGGCCATGGCCCGATCATAAAGAAGATCGGGATTGTCGGGGTATTCCTTCAGACCGGCGTTGAGTCTATCAAGCGATTCCTGATAGGATTTCGCCTCGCGCAACATGCCGGCATCGGCCATCACAAGTTGCGCTTTCTCGGTGGCGGATTCGGCCTTGATGGTGCGCAAGAATTCTCGCGCATCGGTCAATTTGTTTTGCCGGGCCAACAGGCTGGCGATTTTGACCCGCGCAGAAAAATACTGCTCGCCGTCGGTGATGCTCTTGTACCAATCACTCGCCTGGTCTAATCGCTTTCGTTCTTCGTTGCTCTGACCCAACGAAAATCGAACGGCATTCGGATCTTTGGGGTTCAGCTTTAGCGCCTGGGTCAGATAAATTTCCGCGCCCTCGAAATCTTGCAACTGCATAGACATAATGCCAACGGTAACGGCCACGTCAGGATTGTTTGGCGCGCTATTGACGATCGTGTTGAATTGCGCTCGCGCAGCGGGAAAATTTTTCTGGCTTGCAAGCGCGCGTGCATAACTCATGCGTACTTCATTCGATTTCGGATAACGGTTCAAGAAATCTTCGTAGTGCTTGACCGCTTCCTGTTTGTCGGATTGCCAAAGGACCTGTGCCTGCGCCATGGCGCCAATTTCCCAACCGGGTTTTAACTCGTTGGCAAGCTTGATTTCTTTCAGCGCCATACCATTTTGCTTGGCGCTCAACGCCGCTTGTGCAACGGCGAAATGCGCCTCGGCGATATTCGGAAACGGCTCGGCAAGCTGTTTCGCCATCTCCAGCGCGGCGCCCTTGTCGCTTTGCCGCGCGAGTAGGTTATTCAATTCCATGAAACTCTGGCGCGCCTGTTGATCTTCACCGGAAAGCATTTTTTGCACGTATGGCTTGGCCTGATCGAGCTTACCTTCGCTCATTAAAACCGACACAATGATCTGGCGCGCCTGTTGCGACTGCGGATCAACCTCGGCCCATAATTTGGCGGCCTCGAGCGTTTCGCGCGGCTGGCGAGAATAAATTGCGACTTCCGTGGCGCGCTGGGCAATTCTCGCGTCTTTCGTTGATTTGGCGACATCCAGATACGTCGCCATCGCGACGTTTAGACGACCGCGTTGCACGGCGATCTCAGCCAACAGCAATTGGTAAACGACCTTTGCGGTCAGTTCTTGGCTCGGCAGATTTAGCGGCGCGTAGGCGGGCGTTTGTAAGCGTTCCGGCATCGCCTCGTCCAACGAGGACAAGGGTGACCCCTCGCCATTGTCGGCGGTAAGCAATTTGGGTTGCCCCGCACAAGCGGACAGCGCAACCAGCGTGAGGGCAATAAATAGAATTTTGTTCATGGGCAGCCGGTTAGAATTGATCGGTAGGTAAAAAGTATGACTGTTTCCAGCACCATTAGGTTCGGGAATTGAGTAAGTTTAGGTATATTTGTCATCTCGCACAAGCAACCACAATTTTCCCCAAAGGCCATGCCCGAATTACCCGAAGTCGAGACTACACGATTGGGACTCCTTCCCCACCTCAAAGGTGCGATGATCGACGAGCTTGTCGTTCGCAATGCACGCTTGCGCTGGCCCATTCAAACGGATTTGGCTGCTATCATTCGAGGCGCTTCAATCGACAACATCACGCGGCGCGCGAAATACCTGTTGCTTGATTGCGGTCGCGGACATTTGATCATCCACTTGGGAATGTCCGGCAGCTTGCGACTCGTCTTAGCGGACGCGCCCCCGGCCAAGCACGATCACTACGATATAGTTTTGACGAGCCGGCAAATTGTGCGCTTCACCGATCCGCGCCGCTTCGGTTCTTTGCACTGGACAGCGGAAACGCCGGCCAACCATAAGTTGCTTGTAGAACTAGGTGTAGAGCCACTCTCCGCGGCATTCACCGGGACAGCCTTATTCAAAGCGGCGCGTGGCCGCAGCGCCAGCATCAAACAATTTTTGATGGATCAGCACCACGTTGTCGGGGTCGGAAACATCTACGTCAACGAAGCACTGTTTCGCGCCGGTGTGCGGCCACAAGCGCCGGCGGGACGCGTCGGGTTAGCGCGTTGCGAGCGAATCGCAGCCGCGATCAAACATACGTTGAATCTGGCGCTAAAAGCCGGCGGCAGTACCCTGCAGAATTTTGTCAACAGTGACGGTGAGCCCGGCTCATTCCAGTTGAGTTATCGGGTGTATGATCGTGCCGACCAACCTTGCTTTCGCTGTGGCGCGACGATTCGCACGCTGCGTCAAGGGCAGCGCAGCACCTTTTATTGCGCAACCTGCCAGCGCTAAACCGCGTTACGCGATCACACTTTAGATAATGTGAAAATAACTTTGTATAATAATGTAGTCAATAATAACCACTAGCCGTATCAGCCTAGTTCGAGAAGTGGGAGAAGCAGCCGCCGTGACCATACCCTTAATTTCGCCCAATAATCGCGCGAACGTCGACCTATAGCCCTTATGGCCCGCTCAAAAGAGACGGATAACGAACCCCTCGTTTTCCCGGAACCGAATAAGAACAACCAGGAGTTTTATCTCAATACGCTGCGTAAGCGCCGCCAGCGGGTAACGATATTACTCACCAACGGCACACGATTTGATGGCGTCATTTCGTCATTTGATGTGCATACGATCATGCTCAAGGCGGAACAAGCAATCGTATTGTACAAACAATTGATCGCCATCATCGCGCCGCAAACCTCTAAACCTCGGCAAAAGAGCGGTATGTCGTTCTCGCAGCCGGTGGATCCAAACTATAGCGAAACTCCTGCACCTCGCACCACGCCAAAATCAACGCCGACGATTTTGGTGCGTCAAAAGCGCACGATCGTTAAACCCGAATAGTTGCCGAGCGGCGTGACTGAATAGCGGCGACAAGCGTTATTTCCCAGTCCAGTTAGGTTTACGCTTTTCGTTGAAAGCGGCAAGGCCTTCCTTTGCGTCTTCGGTCATCGTTAATAACGCAATTTGCCCTTCCATATGCGCCACCGCCTCATCAAACGACATGGACGCGATCGCGCGCATCGCATATTTCCCGCGGCGAATCGCCGTTGGCGATTTATTGGCTATACGCTGAACCAACCACTCGATTTTGCCGTCAAGCTCGACTGCCGGCACGATGTAATTAAGCAGTCTGCGGCCGCCGCCTCGCGCGCGCCGAACGGCTCGCCGGTGATACACCATTCACGCACCATACGCGGCGGTGCAAGATGCAGCAGTAAACTCAACACTTGCATCGGAAACACACCCACCTTCACCTCAGGCAAGCCGAACTGAACATGCTCTGCCGCGACGGCCATGTCCGCCATGCACAACAAGCCGATGCCGCCGGCCATGCAGGCGCCGTTGACACGCGCGATGCTTGGCAGGGTCGCGGCATAAGCCGTGCGCAACATGTCGGCGTAATCGACATTCGGCTTGGATAAATCAAACGCGAATCCTTTGCCCGGTTGCAGATCGGCGCCGGCACAGAACGCCTTATCGCCCGCGCCTGTCAGGACAATCACACGCACAGCGGCGTCCGCATGGGCCTGCGAGTAGCCCTCGAGTATGCCGGATACAACTTCTTTGTTCAGCGCATTGCGCTTGTCCGGGCGATTGATGGTGATCCAAAAAGCGCTGCCGCGTTTTTCAAGAAGGACAGGGCGAGTCTGGCTCATATGAATTTTTCGAAAGATCCAAATATTTTCACAGAGTCATCGCGAGGAGCCCAGCGGGCGGGGTGGCCGAGGGCTACGACGCGGCGATCTCACATTTTGCAGCGTGGGAAAACGAGACTCCTTCGCGCTGCTTGCAATCACAGAGCAACCGTCTTCTCACGAAACAGGCGCATTCACTTCAGCAATCACGCACCGCGCGGCCACTTGATCGCCAACCACGACTTGAATCGCCGCAACTTTCCCGGCAAACGGCGCGCGATGAATGTGCTCCATTTTCATCGCCTCGACGACGATCATCGGCTGACCGGCCCCGACCATATCCCCGGTAGCAGCTTGGATGGCAACCACTCGGCCATTCATTGCGGCGCGCACCTTACCATCGCCTAGCTTTTTCTCGGCGCAAATAGCGGCGACGAGTGACTTGTCGTCGACGGTAAAACTTTGCCCCATAAATTGAAAGTCCAAGTGGTTTTCATTGCGATGGAATATCGCGCGATCCGTCACACCATCGCAGACAAAACGTGCGGTATCGCCTTGAATATCCACCAGTTCACAATCGAAGCTACGGTCGATGACGGTCACTGCAAAATGACCCAATCCGCTTGCCTTCAACGTTACATTCCGCGCGTCGCCATTAAATTCCAATCGCATCGGAATCGCAAACCTATGAACCAATTTATTCTCACAGCCCGGATGATTGCGACTGCGATTCGTCACCTGCAACAACAGCGCAGCGATTGCCGTCGCTCGCGCCTCAAAGTCCGCGTCGATCCAAAGCAACGCGTCCAAGTTCTCGCTGACGAATGTCGTAGTCGCGTCGCCTTGTACGAAGGCCGGATGCGCCAAACAGCGCGCCAAAAATGTCTGGTTAGTCGTTACGCCGAGGACTACCGTGCCACTCAATTCGTTAATCAGTTTACGTCGCGCTGCCTCACGGCTCGCGCCATGGCTGATGATCTTGGCGATCATCGAATCATAGTAGGGTGCGATTTCGATTCCGCACGCCAGAGCGTGCTCGGCTCGCAGACTCTCAGGTGCACGCCAGCGCGCGATGATTCCGCTTTGCGGCATGAAGGATTGGTTCGCGTCTTCCGCGCACAGCCGCACTTCGATTGCGTGGCCATTGAACACGACATCCTGCTGTGCGAGCAAAAGTGTCTCGCCCGCCGCAATGCGCAATTGCATTGCCACCAAATCTAACCCAGTGATCGCCTCGGTGACGGGATGCTCCACCTGCAGGCGCGTGTTCATTTCCATGAAATAAAATTCGCCGGACTCGTCGAGCAAAAATTCCAACGTGCCTGCGCCTTCGTACTTGATCGCTTTAACCGCGTTAACCGCTACTTCGCCCATCCGCTCTCGTAATCTCGGCGTCACAGACGGTGACGGCGATTCTTCGATCAGCTTCTGATGGCGGCGCTGGATCGAGCAATCGCGCTCGCCAAGATGAATTGCATTGCCATATCGATCGGCGAAAACTTGTATCTCGATGTGCCGCGCGTTTTTGACAGCGCGTTCCAGAATCATAGCCGTATCACCAAACGCATTTTGCGCCTCGGAGCGCGCGCTTTGCAGCAGTCCAAGAAATTGGCTCGACGCTTCAACGTAGCGCATTCCCCGTCCGCCGCCGCCGGCGCGGGCCTTAATCATCAGCGGAAAACCGATACGCCCGGCTTCGGTGACTAATCGCGCATCGTTTTGATCATCACCTTCGTAGCCTGGAATGCACGGCACGCCCGCCCCCAGCATCAATCTTTTTGCGCCGGCTTTGTCGCCCATTGCGTCAATTGCTTCCGCCGACGGCCCGATGAAAACCAAGCCGGCTCCGCGACAGGCACGCGCAAAATCGGCGTTCTCCGCCAGGAAGCCATAGCCCGGATGCACCGCATCGGCGCCACTTTTTTTTGCGGCGGCAACGATCGCGTCGATGTTCAAGTACGACTCGGCAGGTAGAGCACCACCGATATACATCGCTTGATCCGCCGCGCGAACGTGCGGCGCGCTGGCGTCGGCGCTGGAGTAGACGGCAACCGTTGGATAGCCCATGGCATGCGCGGTACGCATCACGCGCAAAGCAATCTCGCCGCGATTGGCAACGAGGATTTTGTTGAAAGGGGTTACGCGCACGGTCATGATTTTATTTCCACCAACATGTCATCCTGAGCAACGCGAAGGATCTGCTTTTTGCGCCTCCATGAAAAACAAGACGCAGATCCTTCACTGCGTTAAGGATGACAAGACCAAATCACGGCCGCGCCACCGAAAACTGCATGGCCTGCGGTTCCCGCACATCCGCCTCGCGGCAAATTGACAACACCATGCTCAATACAGCGCGCGTATCGCGTGGATCGATCACGCCGTCGTCGAGTAGTCGAGCGCTGGTCGCGAACACACTCATCTGGCTATCAAAGCGCTCGATGATTTTATGTTGCAACTCGTCGAGCTTTGCCTGATCGACAGCGCCGCCTTTTCGCTTCATAGCGGCCTCGGTGACGATGACCATAGTGCGCGCCGCCTGCTCGCCGCCCATCACCGCGGTCTTTGAATTTGGCCAGGAAAAACAAAAGCGCGGATGGAACCCGCGCCCGCACATGCCGTAATTACCGGCGCCAAAAGACGCACCGCAATAAATCGTAATCTGTGGCACGCTCGCATTGGTCACTGCTTGGATCATCTTCGAACCGTGCTTGATCATGCCCGCTTCTTCGTGGGCGCGACCAACCATATAGCCCGTGGTGTTATTGAGGTAAAGAATCGGCGTGCGCGATTGGCAACAGGCTTGAATGAAGTGCGTGGCCTTCGCCGCGCCAGCGCAATCGATCGGACCATTATTGGTGATAACGCCTAGCGGCCAGCCCTCGAGAGTAATGTGGCCGCACACGGTGGCGCTCCCATAGTTCGCGCCGAATTCGAGAAAATCGGAATCGTCGGCGACACGCGCGATGACTTCTTTCATATCGACGGGCCGTTTGTGATCCATAGGCATGATGCCGAGCAATTCTTCGGCGAGGTAGCGCGGTGGTTTGAAAGCGCGCGGTGTTTCAGTCGGCAAATCCCAATCGATCTTTGCGAGTAGTTCGCGCGCGATGCGCAACGCATCGCGATCGTCCTCCGCGAGATAATCGCCGAGCCCCGAGAGCGACGTATGCATCTCGGCGCCGCCCAACTCTTCTTCGGTCGCGACTTCGCCCGTTGCCGCCATCAACAACGGTGGTCCGGCGAGAAACGCGCGTGAGCGGCCGCGCACCATGATGATGTAGTCGGACAGACCCGTTTGATACGCGCCGCCAGCAGTTGAAGAACCGTGCGTCACCGTCACCACCGGCAATCCCGCCGCCGACATTCGCGCTAAATTGCGAAACAAATTGCCGCCGCGCACGAAATCCTCGACGCGATAAGTTAGCAAATTCGCGCCCGCGCTCTCGACCAATTGCACCAACGGCAATTTGTTTTCCAGCGCCAATTCCTGAATGCGCAATTGTTTGTCGATACCCATCGGCTGCAGCGCGCCGGCGTCGATGCCTGAATCCGACGCGCTAATCATGCAGCGAATTCCAGAAACATAACCAATGCCACAAATCACGCCGCCGCCCGGCACGCTCGTATCCAGATCCGCGTGATCCATGCCGAGGCCGGCCAGCTTACAAAGCTCCAAAAATGACGAACCGGGATCAAGCAATAACGCCACGCGCTCGCGCGGCAACAACTGGCCGCGGTTCTCGAATCGAGCCCGCGAAGCCTCGGAAGACGTGATCGCGCGCCGCTCGCAAACGTGCACACGCTCGAGCAATTCGCGCATGCCCGCGATGTTGGCTTGAAACGTGTCGCTGTGGGTTGAAATTGCGGATTCTATGGAAGCCATGAGCCGAAGCGTAGCAGATTCACGCAGTCAAATATTGAGCGAAGGGGTTATGGTTTGAGCTCAAATGGTCAAGATTGAGTTCGCCGCGAGCTTTGTCCTGCTTGCTTCTTGGCTATGCATATCCTGAGAGGTAGTATCCATGCCGGTCTCCAGGCTCGTAACAATCGATTTCGCTCGGTTCTGCCAATTGGGAATTTTCCATTCGACGCGCTAGACGGCATTCTTGCCGCTACGCGAAAGTTGATTCCTAGCCGTGTGTGCTTTTGCTCTGAAGCCCCATGCCAGGAGCCTTATGGATACTAGCTCACAGCAGTATACGCGGTAAACGCCGCGCCGATATTGCTTCTACAGGCCGTTACAAATCGATACACTCTGGTCGTAACTATTCCCCACACCCAGTCGTTATTTCCCCCGTGAGCATTTCTCACGAACTGGAGAAAACGATGAAAAAGTTGATTGTGATAACCCTAACTTCGGTGGCTTTAATCGCCTCCATCATTACACCCGCGCGTGCCGATCATGGCGAAACCATTCTCGGCGCTGTCATCGGTACAACCGTCGGCGCCGTCATCGGTAACGACATCGGTGGACGACGCGGCGTAGTGGTTGGCGCGGTTATCGGCGCAGCGACCGGCGCGACCGTCGGTCACAATGTCGGCCATCGCCGCTACGAACGCGTTGAGTATTATTCGGAACCGGTTTACCACCATCCGCGACCGGTGGAACGAGTAGTGTACGTGCCGGATGAAGAACCGCGCGTGGTCTACGCGCCACCGCGACGCGAGTATGACGATTGCGAAGAACGTGATCATGGCCGTAGGAATCGGCATCACGGCCACGATCGCGATGATCATGAGCGACGCCATTGGAATAGATAAACAACGAAAACAGATTTACCTCCTGATATTGCGCCCCATTGATTGGCGGGGCGCTTTTTTGGCGCCGACATTTCGGACTAGGGGACTTGTTCGTGAGATGAGGGTTTTTGTGAAGAAGACTCAGGTCAATTTCACTCGCGCGAACTTTCGCTTCCCAACCTGAAACACGGCATCCGTACCTATCGGCAACACTAGTAAGCGATCACTTACTTTCTCGCTATCGATCCTCACACCGCCTTGATCGACCATCCGAAGTGCTTCGGACATGCTCGGCGTAAGGCCTGCTTGCTTCAATAACTGTGCAATTCCGATGCCGGCCGAACCACATGGGATTGAGATCTCCGACAAGTCATCCGGGACTGCATTTTGCTTGAAGCGCGCTTCAAAGTCTGACAAAGCGTGCTCGGCTGCGGCTTGGCTATGAAAACGCGCAACCATTTCTTGTGCCAAAGCGACTTTGACATCGCGCGGATTTTTTCCACCGTCGACCTCGGTCTTCAACTGCCGCAATGCGCTCATTGGCCTAAAAGACAGCAATTCCAGGTAACGCCACATTAAATCATCGGAAATTGACATTAACTTCCCGAAGATCTGCTCTGGACTTTCATTGATACCAACGTAATTGCCCAAGGACTTGGACATCTTGTTCACGCCGTCCAAACCCTCGAGAAGTGGCATCATCAGCACGCATTGCGGCAACTGGCCAAAGTGTTTTTGCAATTCGCGACCAACCAAGAGATTGAATTTTTGATCGGCGCCACCCAACTCGACATCGGATTTCAGCGCGACAGAATCGTATCCCTGCACCAGAGGATATAAAAATTCGTGAATCGCGATCGGTTGGTTACCCGCGTAGCGCTTGGAAAAATCGTCGCGCTCTAGCATTCGCGCGACGGTATGCGTGGCGGCAAGTTTGATCAAATCCGCCGAACCCATTTTTTCCATCCAGGTTGAGTTAAACGCTATTTCAGTCTTATCCGCGTCCAAAATCTTAAAAACTTGCTCTTTGTACGTAACCGCATTAGCGGCAATTGCCTCACGGGTAAGCGGCGGGCGGGTGGCGTTCTTGCCGCTTGGATCACCGATCATGCCGGTAAAATCGCCGATCAGGAAGACAACGTGATGGCCTAGGTCCTGAAATTGCCGCATCTTATTGAGCAACACCGTATGGCCCAAATGCAAATCCGGCGCCGTTGGATCGAATCCGGCTTTGATTCTAAGCGGCCGTTTGCCAGCCAGTTTTTCGACCAATTCCGCTTCGACCAGCAGTTCGCTCGCGCCTCGTTTGATTATCTCTAATGTAGAATCACTTGACATTTACTGTCCAGAAAATTGATTTGACACAGAATTTGACTATTCTTCAAAGTTAAAGCTACTTGGTGAATCGATCTAGCTATGGTAAGGTACGCAATCGATTTTGTAATCCACCGTTGAACTGTGTAGATAGGTCACGCATGATAGCGCAAAACATTGCTACGTTCGCATCAAAACTCCGGCCACGCTGGCTAAGCGTCGCGTTCGCGTTACCGTTATTTGGTATGGTTGCGGCATTTGGCATCGCCCCCAATACACGGATAGATAATGTCGCCATTGAGGTTGTCGAGCAAAACCTGACGATACCCGAGGCGATAGTCCAAGACGAGGTAAATGATACGGTATATTCACGGCAAGAGATTGTTCGCCGCGGAGATACGGTGTCCTCGCTTTTAGCGCGTGTCGGCGCCGACGATCCCGACGCCATTGATTTCCTTAGGTCCGACTCGACCGCCAAAGCCATCTATAAGGCACTGGTCCCCGGGCGCGTGGTAGAAACACGCCTCAACGAAGCGGGTGAAATACTTAGCTTGCGGATGCGAGTTAGTGGTGATTCAGTTCTGAAAATAATCAAAATCGGCGACGAGCTTCTTTCCCTCGAAGAACCCGTTACGCTCGATAAGCGCATCATGTTCAAATCGGGACGCATTAAAAGCTCCCTGTTCGCGGCTACGGACTCGGCCGACGTTCCGGATGCCATCGCGACCCAACTGTTACAGCTATTCGCGACGGAAATCGACTTTCATCACGACCTGCAAAAGAATGACCAATTTGCCGTCGCCTATGAGGCATTTTACGATGGCGCAGATCTAATCAAGGTTGGACGCGTGATCGCCGCAGAGTTCGTGAATCGTGGCGAAAGCCATCGACTAGTGCTTTTCGTGGACAGTTCCGGCGAAGGAGAATATTACACATCCGAGGGACATAGTCTAAAACGTGCGTTCTTGCGTTCGCCCGTTGAGTTTTCCCGCGTGAGTTCCGGTTTCAGCAGCGCCCGTCAGCACCCCGTATTTGGCGACTGGCGAGCCCATCGCGGCGTCGATTTCCCGGCGCCGACGGGCACGCCTATTTTGGCGACTTGTGAAGGCGTTGTGGATTTCGCCGGCGCTCAGAATGGCTACGGTAATGTCATCGAACTCACGCATTACAACCAATTCAGTACACTTTATGCCCACATGTCTGCCTATGCCCCAGGCATCCGCAAGGGCGTTCGCGTTAAGCAAGGCCAAGTGATCGGTTATGTAGGCAACACCGGCTGGGCCACCGGTTCCCACGTGCATTACGAATTCAAGATCGCCGGCGTTCAGAAAGATCCTCAAGGCAAACTCGTTCCCATCGCTATGCCGCTCGTGCCGGGGACGGGATTCAAGGCTATTTTTGAACGCGCCGCCAAACCGATGTTCGCCCGGCTCGATATGATGCGCGATACGGCCAGCGCCGTTAATTTCGAATAGTCGCGAGTTACTTTGGACGAAAAAAAGGGGAGCCTGTGCTCCCCTTTTTGTTTTTGAAATAAACGTCGTTACGCTGAGAACGAGGATCCGCACCCGCAGGTGGACGTTGCGTTCGGATTCTTGATGACGAACTGGGAACCTTCCAAGTTATCCTGATAATCGATTTCGGCGCCGATTAAGTATTGGTAGCTCATCGGGTCAATCAACAACGTCACGCCATTTTTTTGCATGGCGGTATCGTCTTCGTTGGTTGCCTCGTCAAACGTAAAACCATACTGGAAACCCGAGCAACCGCCGCCCGTGACGAACACGCGCAACTTAAGCTCTTCGTTGCCCTCTTCGTTAATCAACTCTTTCACTTTATTCGCAGCGTTGTCGGTAAACACCAACGGCGCCGGTAATTCTGCTACTGCGTTCATACCATTCTCCTAAAACACCACCCCATTATGCAACCGACTTGCCTGTGGGTCAATTTTGAATATGGGTCTGAATGCCGGTACTTTCAAGCGGAATTACTACGGCAAGAGCGGAACTTGGGTCAGCCCCACGGTTTCGGGCAAGCCGAACATCAGGTTCATGTTCTGAACCGCCTGCCCAGCAGCGCCTTTGACCAGGTTGTCGATCACCGATAACACCACCACCATATCGCCGTCCTGGGGTCGATGCACGGCGATGCGGCAGATATTGCTAGCGCGTACCGAGCGCGTGTCGGGCTGGCTGGCGGCGGGCAACACGTCGACGAAAGGCTCGTTGGCGTAACGTTTTTCGAACAGGGCTTGTAGATCGATCTCCTTAGTCAGTCGGCCGTACAGCGTGGCGTGGATACCGCGAATCATCGGCACGAGATGGGGAACGAACGTGAGACCGACTTCATGGCCCGCAGCGCGCGCCAGACCTTGCCGAACCTCCGGTAAGTGGCGATGCCCCGGCACGCCATAGGCTTTGAAATTGTCCGACGCTTCGGAAAACAGGATATGGGTTTCCGCTTTGCGCCCGGCGCCGCTGACGCCTGATTTAGTGTCGGCAATCAAGTGTTGATCGTCCACCACGCCGGCTTCCACCAAGGGCAGAAATCCCAACTGCGTCGCCGTCGGATAACAGCCGGGATTGGCAACTAAGCGCGCACCTTTGATCGCCTCGCGATTTACTTCCGGTAAACCGTACGCCGCTTCGCTGACCAGTTCGGGGCACGCATGCGTCATGCCATACCATTTTTCCCAAACAGAGATGTCTTTGATTCGAAAATCGGCGGCCAAATCAATGACTTTTACGCCCGCACCGAGCAAAGCCTGAGCTTTGGTCATGGCGATGCCGTTGGGTGTGGCAAAGAAAACGACGTCGCACGAGGTCATGCCCGCATCCTTCGGATCGCTAAATTTAAGATCGACCGAACCGCGCAAGCTCGGAAACATCTCGGCCACCGGCATGCCGGTTTCTTTGCGGGAGGTTATCGCGCTAAGCTGCGCCTCGGGGTGTTGCGCCAAGATGCGCAGCAGCTCAACACCGGTGTAACCCGTACCGCCTACGATACCGATTTTGATCATTACCACCCTTTATTGCGAAAAATCACATCATAGCCGAAACAAGAAACAAAAAAGCCGCCCGAAACGGCGGCCTTTTCGCAGCGAACCAACCGCGTTATCGCTTGGAGAACTGCTTGGCGCGACGCGCTTTGCGTAATCCGACTTTCTTACGTTCAACTTCACGGGCATCGCGAGTGACCAATCCCGCTTTTTTGAGAGCGGCCTTTAACGCCGCATCGTAATCGATCAAGGCGCGGGTTATGCCGTGGCGAATAGCGCCCGCCTGGCCCGATTCGCCGCCACCCATCACGGTGACCTTAACATCGAAGGATGAAACGTTGTTGGTCAGTTCCAATGGCTGGCGCACAATCATGCGGCCGGTTTCCCGAGAAAAATACAGATCCACCGGTTTTTCGTTAACGATAATATTGCCGCTGCCGGCCTTGATAAACACCCGCGCCACCGAACTCTTGCGCCGACCCGTACCGTAATAATAATTGCCTATCATAATTTTTCCTTAAACCGTAAGGGGTAGTGGCTGCTGCGCGACGTGGGGATGGCTTTCCCCGGAGTAAACTTTGAGCTTCTTAATCATCGCGTAGCCGAGCGGGCCTTTGGGCAACATGCCCTTGACCGCTTTTTCAAGCACGCGGCGCGGGAAACGCGCTTGCATCTTGTTGAAATTCGTCTCGTAAATTCCGCCCGGATAGGTGCTGTGGCGATAATATTTTTTGTCCTCGGCTTTGTTACCGGTGACGCGAAGCTTTTCCACGTTCACCACAACGATGAAATCGCCGGTATCAACGTGGGGCGTGAAAATCGGCTTATGCTTGCCGCGCAGGCGCAACGCGATTTGGGCGGCCAGGCGTCCGAGAACCTGCTCTTTAGCATCGATAATAAACCAGTCGCGCTTAACCTCGTGCGCCTTGGCGGAAAACGTCTTCATGGGGAAATCCCTAACAAATAATGCCGCGAAACAGTCGATTATAAAAAGAAGTGCCCTGATTGTCAAAAACAAAAGATATTGAATGCTTCGTGAGCGCCACTTCGGCTGCAATTACTCTTCAGATACTTTTTCGCCCTCAAAATAACATTCCTTATAACATGCCTTGTAGATTGTTTATTCATGCGGCGTTCCAGCCATGCATCGCCGCGAGGCAAGCGTCATGCGCGCGTTGGCAGGGATGCGCAGCAGTCACTCTTACCCGGAACTTATCGCCACGAGTCAGCGATTGTTATAATGGCGATTTGATTTGGCAAGTGGAAAGCCATGAAAGCACGAATTAAATGGGTGGAAGGCGTTTCGTTTCTCGGCGAATCCGAAAGCGGTCACGCGTTTCTGATGGACGGTGCGCCGGAAGCCGGTGGCCGCAACCTTGGGCCGCGACCAATGGAAACCGTGCTGATCGGCACTGGCGGTTGCACCACGTTCGATGTAATTTTTATCCTGAAAAAAGCGCGGCAAAAAGTGACGGACTGCGTGGTTGAATTGGATGCAGAACGCGCGCCGACGGATCCGAAAGTTTTCACAAAGATTCATTTCCATTTCATCATCACCGGAAAAGACCTCAACCCGAGCCAAGTGGAACGCGCGATCAATCTCTCTGCAGAAAAATATTGCTCTGCTTCGATCATGTTGGCGAAAACCGCAACCATCACCCACGACTTTGAAATTCGCGAGGCAACGTGACGATCTCTGTGCAAGAAGCGCTGAATCGCCTGATCGAAGGCAACGAACTTTTCTTCGACGAAATGCTCGCGATAATGGGGCAGATCATGCGCGGCGAAGTTTCGCCAGTGCAAACCGCGGCGATCCTGATGGGCCTACGAGTAAAGGGCGAAACCATCTGCGAGATTGCCGCGTCGGCGCAAGTGCTGCGCCAACTCTCCACCAAAGTCGAGCCGAAGGATCGCAACTATTTGGTTGATACGTGCGGCACCGGTGGCGATCGTCAGCATACGTTTAACATTTCAACGACCGCCGCATTTGTCACGGCCGCTGCGGGCGCGAAAGTCGCGAAGCATGGGGGCCGTGCCGTCTCATCATCCAGCGGCAGCGCCGACGTGCTCGAAGCGCTCGGCATCAACATCATGCTCACGCCCGAACAAGTAGCACGCTGCATCGACCAAGTCGGCATCGGTTTCATGTTCGCACCGAGTTTTCACAGTGCGATGAAACACGCCGCGCCGATACGCAAAGAGATGGCGGTGCGCACGATCTTCAATATCCTCGGCCCGCTCATCAATCCCGCAACCGCGCCAAACCAGGTGATGGGCGTTTTTCATGCCGATCTCGTCGGCATTCAAGCGCGCGTGTTGAAGCAACTTGGCAGCCGCCACGTAATGGTTGTCCATGGTCTCGACGGGCTGGACGAAATAACGTTGAGCGGCACGACAATGATCGCGGAACTGAAGAATAATCACGTCGAGGAATATCAAATCGAGCCGGCCATGTTCGGTATCAAATCCGTGCCGACGCAAGCATTGCGAGCAAGCGACGCGGCAGAATCAAAAGCGATTCTGTTGGCCGTTCTCGATAACCAGACCGGCCCCGCGCGCGACATCGTCGCGCTCAACGCGGGCGCCGCGATTTATGTTTCCGGTCACTCCGCGACGTTGAAGGATGGCGTCGGGCGCGCGTTTGAAGTGCTGGAGTCCGGTGCGGCGAAACAAAAGCTCGATCAACTTTCTGCGATCAGCCAATCGTTTCAAAGCTAATTTGATGTCCGACATCCTGCAAAAAATCCTCGCCGTCAAAGCGCAGGAAATCGCGACTGCGCAAAAAGAAAGAAGCTTAGCAGAAGTCCGTCGCGACGCCGAAGCTATGCTCGCACCGCGTGATTTCGCCGCCGCTTTGCGCAGCAAAGTCGCGCAAGGCAAAGCCGCCGTCATCGCCGAAGTGAAAAAAGCCAGCCCGAGCAAAGGCGTATTGCGCGAGAATTTTTTCCCGGCAGAAATCGCCCAAAGTTACGCGCAACACGGCGCGGCGTGTCTGTCAGTGTTGACCGACCGGCAATTTTTTCAAGGCGCCGCGGAATTTCTCATCGAGGTGCGAGCCGCCTGCGAATTGCCGGTGTTGCGCAAAGATTTCATGATCGACGAGTACCAAGTTTATGAAGCACGCGCGATGGGCGCCGATTGCATTTTGCTGATCGTCGCCGCCCTGCCGCTGTCGCGCATGCAGGAACTGGAAGCGATCGCTCACGAACTCGGCATGGCGGTGTTAGTCGAAGTCCATGATCGCCCCGAACTCGATCTCGCACTGCAACTCAAAACGCCGCTGGTCGGCATTAACAATCGCAACTTGCGCACCTTCGCCACCGATCTGAACATTACGCTGCAACTCATGCGCGACATTCCTAAAGAACGCCACATCATTACCGAGAGCGGCATTTTGGCGAAGAGCGACGTCGCGCTGATGCGCGAAAATCACGTCGACACATTTTTAGTTGGCGAAGCATTCATGCGCGCCGATGATCCCGGCGCCGCGTTACAGTTATTGTTTTCATAGCACCGTGCCAATGGCGCAAGACTAGTGGCTAGCCTCGGGCGACTCCGTATCCTCGCGGATTCCAATCATAGCGCGAAAAATAATCCAACCCGTCATTTGCCGCGCGTAGGGTAAATCTCTATACTTCATGGCGTTGCTGACGTAGCTCAGTTGGTAGAGCAACTGATTCGTAATCAGTAGGTCGGAGGTTCGACTCCTCTCGTCAGCACCAACAGCTTATTTAGTTTCGGAAATACATCCCTGGAGTTGGTGACTGCGACGCAGCACAACGAAACGTGATCCGCGCGTAAAATCTCACCATGCACACTGATCATCTTCCCGATTGGGCGCACGAACACGCGTTCGATTCCGGCAATCCGAACGCCGAGCGCGGCACTCGTTTAGTAATGTGGATCACCGCCGTGATGATGCTGGTCGAGATCATCGCCGGATGGTGGTTCAACTCCATGGCCTTGCTCGCCGATGGTTGGCACATGAGTTCTCATGCGCTGGCGATCGGGTTAAGCGCCTTTGCCTATGCGGCTGCGCGCCGATATTCAAGAGATCCGCGCTTTGCGTTTGGAACGTGGAAAATTGAAATTCTCGGCGGCTTCGCCAGCGCGATTTGTCTTTTAGGCATTGCCGCGTTGATGATATTCGGCTCGATTGAACGATTGTTATCACCGCAAGCGATTCACTATCGCGAAGCAATCATCGTTGCAGTGATCGGACTCCTGGTCAACATCGTTTGCGCGTTGATTTTGAACCGATCCGGTGACCATGGTCAGCATCATGCCGACGAGCATCATCATGATCACCATGATCTCAATCTCAAGTCGGCCTACATACACGTCGTCGCGGACGCCGCAACGTCAGTTCTGGCAATCGTCGCGCTTGCCGGTGGATGGTTTTACGGCTGGTCGTGGCTTGATCCGGTGATAGGCATTGTCGGCGCGGTGCTGGTGGCGATTTGGGCGAAGGGCCTGATCGTCGACACCGGCAAGGTATTGCTCGATCGCGAGATGGATCATCCGGTTGTCGATGAAATTCGAACCGCAATTGAGATCGCGCCGGAGGCCGGCGAAACGCGAGTGACCGATTTACATGTGTGGCGCGTCGGCAAACGCGCTTACGCCTGCGCCGTGAGCGTTGTTACCCACGATGCGACGCTGACGCCGCAACGCATTCGCGAACAGCTCGCACAGCACGAAGAGATCGTTCATGTGACAGCAGAGATTCAGCTTTGTCCGGTGGCGCACGCGATTCCAATCTAATGTGGGGACTGATTCTTTCAGCCCATGCGCGGCAACCCTCCTTCCCCTTGAGAGGTAGGGATTTCAGTTCACTCCACAACTAAAATTCTCGCCGCACCCGTAGGAAACTCGCGAATCGCGGCAGACCTTTTTTCGTAAGCCCGCGATATTGATACGTGATGATTGTTCCAACCGCGGGCGGATTTTTTCGTAGCGCATCGGTGAAACCCGTGCCAAGGCGAAAGCGTTTTCCATCCGGCGTTGCGAGTTCGAGCGAGCCGAGCATGCCTTCAAACTTGCCTTTGCCGGGGTTGTGGCCGATCACTTTGGCTTCGGTGTCGTGCAGCGGTTTTAATTTGAGCAAAGCATCGTTGCGGCCCGTTACATAAAGTGCATCGGCGCGATGCAACATCAAGCCCTCGCCACCGTCGCGCATCACTTGGTCGAGCTTGCGCTGCAACGCTGCGCGATCTGCGACCCGAAATTGCTCGACGGCGTGCAACTGTGGCCAATTCAACAAAAGCACCAGATTGCGAATGCCAGCGTAGCGTTGCGCGAACGATCCGGGGGCGTCGGGTAATTCGAAAATCAGGTATTTGATTTGGCGCCACGCGGCGTCATCCGGTGGTTCTGTGCGAACGATTCCGGACAATTCATCGAAACGTCCGCGTCCCAGCCACAACTCGCCGTCGAGCGCTTGCGGTGGGAGTTTCGCGACGAACCATGCCGGGGCGTTCACGGTATTGCCACTGCGAAATCGCAGCGTCTTTCCGTCCCAATGGGCGCGCACGCCGTCGAATTTTTCGCTGATCAGGTAGGCGACGGGGTCGATATCGCGGATCGCGACGTGAGCAAGCAATACCGGCGGCGCGGTAACGCTCGCCTCTTGCGCCAATACACCTACGGCGAAAAAATAGATCAGCAACGAAATGACGCGAGAAAAAAGCATTACAATTTTTTGGCGAATAATAAATTGCATCATACGCCGTATGGCGCAAGGAACCGCATGGATACGGGGCATTTGTTCGCAACTACCCCCTCTCACGCTTGCGGGAGTGGGTTGGGGTGAGGGTTGCCGATTACTCATGCGCTTGACTTCGAAATGACCAACGAATTTCACCTACCGTCCCAACAACGTTTAAAATCGAAGAAGAAAATATCGACTAGAAAAATGAACGCCTCCGGCCACACCCCCATGATGCAGCAATATTTGGCGATCAAAGCCGAGTATCCGGACATGCTTCTGTTTTATCGCATGGGTGATTTTTATGAGTTGTTTTACGGCGATGCCGAGCGTGCGGCGAAATTGCTCGACATCACCCTCACCCAGCGCGGCGCCTCGGCGGGCACGCCGATTAAGATGGCGGGCGTGCCGTATCACGCCGCGGAAAATTATCTGGCGAAGTTGGTGAAGCTCGGCGAATCCGTTGCGATCTGTGAGCAAGTCGGCGACCCGGCGACGAGCAAGGGCCCGGTCGAGCGCAAGGTGATGCGCATTATCACGCCTGGCACATTAACCGATGCGGCCTTGCTCGACGATCGCACCGACAGCGTGTTGCTGTCGATTGCAGTGCACGAAAATTCCATCGGCTTGGCGTGGCTCAATCTCGCCAATGGCGAGTTTCGCCTGCGTCAATGTGCGACCGCGCACCTGCAATCAGAATTGGAACGCATCAGGCCCGCGGAAATCGTGATGGGCGAAGGCCACGCGCACTTAATTTCTGCCCACAATAAAGTTTCTGTCAAGCGACTCGCCGATTGGCAGTTCAATTTCGATAGTGCGTATAAGGCGCTGACGCAGCAGTTTCAAACGCGCGATCTCGCCGGGTTTGGCTGTGAAGAATGCCACGCCGCCGTCGCCGCAGCCGGTGCGCTGCTTGGTTACGTTAAACACACACAACGCGTCGCGCTGCCCCACGTGCAAGGATTGGTTCTGGAAAGCGAAAGCGAGTTCGTGATTTTGGACTCGGCGACGCGCCGCAATCTGGAAATCAGCGAAACGTTGCGCGGCGAAACTGAACCGACATTGCTGTCGCTGCTCGATACCACCCGCACCAGCATGGGCAGCCGCCGCATGCGGCATTGGCTGCACCATCCGCTTCGCGACGTGAGTACCCTGCGCCTGCGTCATGATGCGATTCGCGTACTGATCGGCGAGCCGGGACGGCATCGTTACGATGATTTACGCGAGACGCTGAAAACTATTGTCGACATCGAACGCATCACGGCGCGTATCGCGCTGGGCAACGCCAGGCCCCGCGACCTGTCCGGTCTACGCGCTAGCCTTGCCGCAGAGCCAGTACTGGCGCGGCTCATGGCGATACTCGATAGTCCGCGCATCACTGCGTTGAGCCATTCGATACGCATCGATCCGAATATCGAATCGTTGTTGCGGCGTGCGTTGCAAGACGAACCCGCGTCCGTCATTCGCGAAGGCGGGGTGATTCGTGATGGCTACGACGCCACGCTCGACGAGTTGCGCTCGATTCAAACCGACAGTGGACAATTTCTGCTTGATCTCGAAACTCGTGAGCGAGCGCGTACCGGCATCGCCAATCTCAAGGTCGAATACAACCGCGTCCACGGTTTTTACATCGAAGTGAGTCAGTCCAACGCCGGCAAAGTGCCCGACGATTATCGCCGTCGCCAGACGCTAAAAAATGCCGAACGCTATATCACGCCGGAATTAAAAATCTTCGAAGACAAAGCGCTGTCAGCGAACGACCGTGCACTTGCCCGCGAGAAATTCTTATACGAAGAACTGCTGGAACAACTACTGCCGCACATCGCACCATTGCAACGCGCAGCGAGCGCCATCGCGGAACTTGATGTGCTGTGCGCCTTGGCGGAACGCGCCGTAGCGCTTAACTACGCCGTGCCGGAACTGAGTAACGAACGCGTGATCGAAATCGAAACGGGCCGTCACCCGGTCGTCGAAAAAACCATCGACCACTTTATCGGCAACGACACGTCACTTTCGTCGACGCGACAGATGTTGTTGATCACCGGCCCGAACATGGGTGGCAAATCGACCTACATGCGCCAGACCGCACTAATCACCCTGCTGGCCTATTGCGGCAGTTTTGTCCCGGCGGATCGCGCGCGCATCGGCGCGATCGATCGGATATTCACGCGCATCGGCTCGGCCGATGATCTCGCCGGAGGCCGCTCAACATTCATGGTCGAGATGACCGAGGCAGCCAATATTTTGCACAACGCAACGCCAAACAGCCTGGTGTTGTTGGATGAAATCGGCCGCGGCACGTCGACCTTCGACGGCCTAGCGCTGGCCTGGGCGATCGCCAAGCAACTCACCGAAAAAAATCAATCGCTGACCCTATTCGCCACCCATTATTTTGAATTGACTCGTCTCGCACAGGAACATAAACAAATCGCCAATGTCCATCTGGAAGTCGTCGAACATCAAAGCCAAATTGTGTTTTTGCATAGCGTAAAAGACGGTCCGGCGAGTCAGAGTTATGGCGTGCAGGTCGCGCAGTTGGCGGGCGTTCCGGCCAGCGTGATTCGAAGCGCGCGACAAAAATTAAAACAACTGGAAGACAGCGCAGTGACGCGTGGTGGTCAGGCGGATTTGTTTGCAGGGCCCGAAATAGTCATGACACCTGAACCTGCGTTACACCCCGTTGTTGAAGCGCTAGAAAACATTGATCCCGATGAATTGACACCGAAGGCGGCGTTAGAGCTCTTATTCGCTTGGCGGAAATTGCTCGGGCAATAACGACGGCGACTACCTTCAGTCACCGTCGTATTAGTTTTACTTAAGCAACGCTATGCTTTGCGACGCCGAACTAAGGAAACGCCAGCAAGTCCCAGTCCAAGTAGAGCGAGCGATGCGGGTTCCGGTACGGGCTCAAACCCACCGCCGCCAACACGCGTGTTTCCGGCGAGCGTTGTTGCATTGCCGGAGGAATCGGTGTCGAGAATCGATAAACCACCGGTCGCACCAAAGGAGTTATGGGTCGGATCGTTCACGTCTGCATTGGTCAAGCCGAAGGGAGCCGCCGCGCCTGCTGCTGTTACGTTGAAAGGTCCATTTGCGCCGATCGAAGTCACAACAATCGGCAGATAACCGAACAGATCTGGCGCGGTCGCTCCACCCAACAAATCTGCGCCGCATGGAAAACATTCCGCTGATGCAAACAGACCACCACCCGCGTTGATGAAGGACTTAATGTCGTCCTTGCGCGCGATGAGGCCATCCAATTCCGCACGAGTTAGCGTTCCGCCAAACGAAGACGCAATTGCAATTGCAGAATAAGCAGAAAAATTGACGCCCACTAAACCTGCCGCGTCCACCGAATCATAATTAGTGCCGGCAACAGCACCAATGTCATCCAAGCTAAGTTCGCCACGCAGATGGCCGCCGGGCACTGAAATATTTGACTCGAGCCAGAGGAATTTCTTGGTTGGGCTTGCGTCATCGAATGTGCCGCCGGTGACGAAGCTGATGCCCGTTTTCAACAAAGTGTTTCCGGCGCCAGCGCCCGGCTGGGCATGAAAATCAGGATCATGGCCGGTTAGGAAAACGGCCCCTGCAAAAGTGTTCGTAGCCAACACTGCACCGGTGACAAGACCAATCGCAGCAGTTAGCCTCTTTAGTGATAGTATTTTCATGTTTTAATTTTCCCCAATCGGTATGTAAATGCGAAGGCCGCATGCAATATATCTGTATGCAATATCTATGCAATAGCTTTTAAGTGGTTGAACCGAAATAAAATAATTTTCTGTCCTGAACAATCTCGGAACGTAAGTGTAAAAAATCTCGACAGCCAATTTATATCGAATAGCAAGACGGCTAAGCTAACGCGGTCGTCCATATGTCTGATCCAAGGTAAAATACGCTTACTAAGCAGTACATCTCGAATTCAATGGAATCGGAGCACTCATGGCGACACCTAACTACGCGTTCGCAAAGCGTCAAAAAGAGCTGGCAAAAAAACAGAAAAAAGAAGAGAAGAAGTTGCTAAAACAGGCAAACGCTACACCAGAAACATCGGAAAACCTACCGAGTCTGCCGGTCGATAAACCAATTCCGGAGTAATTATTTCGGCAGAAAGGTTTAGCCCAAATCCCAGGACGATATCAAAAATTGTCATTCCCGCGAAAGCGGGAATGACGGGGTGGCCTAAGGCCAACCATAGCTGACGCCTGTAGAACCAGTATCCAGGGGCAGGCTTAAGGCCATGCGCCTCTCAGGGCTCAATTCGCTGTGGCCTTACCATGGCACAAGTAGTCGGCATCTCGGTATCTTTCGCTTCAACACGAAAATCCGTCTTCCACCCGTAGCCGGTTTCCTCTAAATCGTACTTCACGTCCTTGCCGCCGGCTTTCGTGAACGATGAAATGTAGATCGGCTGCATCAACTGGTGATCGTCGGCGCGCATCCACATCTCGCCGGTGTCGCCGTTGAATTTCATTCCCTCCAGCGCCGTCGCAACTTTCAAAGGCTCAGAAGATTTCGCAGCGTTAATCGCTTTTGCGAGCATCTCCAGCGCGGTCTTAGACGTGGCGTAATAAAAATCGTCTTTATATTTTTTGCGGTAATCATTGGCAAATTTTTCCGCTTTATTCTCGGCGGCATTCGAATGCCAGGCGGAAACGTTTTTGATGCGGTCAGCACCGGCCACGCCGATAGATTTGGGGGCGCCGGCGTTCTGCGCATTCAATGTGTAGTAGGTCACGTCCAAGCCAAATTCCTTGCTGGCTTTAATCAGCAATGAAAAATCCGTTCCCCAATTACCGGTGATAACCGTTTCGGTTCCCGAGGCCTTAATCTTGGAAATGTAAGGCGAAAAATCTTTCACCTTACCCATCGGATGCAAATCGTCGCCGACGATCTCAATGTCAGGGCGCTTCTTCGCCAGCATTTGCCGCGCCGCTTTGGCAATTGCCTGGCCGAAGGCGTAGTCTTGATTGATGAGGTAAACCTTCTTAATATTTTTCTGCCGTGCGATGTGATTGGTGATGGCGTCAAGTTTCATATCGACGTGCGCGTCAAAACGGAAATGCCAAAAGTTGCATTTCTCGTTGGTGAGCGCTGGATCTTGCGCAGCAAAATTGAGATACAGAACCGCATTGTCCGGATTACGGCTATTGTACTTGGCGAGTGTATCGGAGAGCGCATGGGCAACGTTTGACCCGCCGCCTTGGATAACGTAGCGAATCCCGGAATCGATGATCTGCTGCAACAACGTGACGCTTTCCTGCGCACTGGCTTTGTTGTCGAAATGAGAAATTTCGAACTGCTTGTTTCCCAGCATGCCGCCTTTGGCGTTGATGTCCTCCACGATCGCATCGAAGTGCTTACTGAGCGTTTGCCCCGCCAGGCCGAACGGGCCACTCATCGGATCGATATGCGCGATCTTGATCGTGTCGGCGGCAAATGTCGATGCCGCCAGCGTGAACGCGGCGATAGCTAAAAGTGTTTGAGTAGTTTGGCGCATGGCTTGTGATCCGCATTTTTAACAAACCATATTGTAGCGCCGTCGCGGCGTAGAAGGTTGGGGTGAGACACGAACCCGAACGTGGCTTACACGTATGCGCGCGGCTAAATACTCAATTGATGCCTGGCGAGCCGCTCTGGTACGGGGTGGCCTCGGGCCATTGGCTCGCAGGCCGAGTGATAGTGCATTTAGGATGGCCGATGGGTTTCGCTGGCGCGCTACCCATCCTACTTTCTATTGCTG
>JANNFT010000174.1:0-18104 GCA_031380185.1 Pseudomonadota bacterium | reverse complement strand
ACGCACCAGATCATTTAGCACTTTTTCTTGGTTCGCTTCAAGGTAAAAACTCGTGACGAAACTGGTCGGCATCGATTCGAGAGAACCGGGTGTCGCGATGACATAGAAATTTACTTTGAAAGAATCCCAGTCGACTTTTCGGATATTACTCACACGGCCCTTGACCTTGGCGCCGGCCACATTAAATGTCAAAACATCGTTGACTTTAATGCTGAGCATGTTCGCAATCCATTCTTCGACGGAAAATTCCGGCGGGCTCGATTGGGCGCCGTTCCACCAACGTCCCGCGACGATTAAATTGTCCGGGCGAATATTCTTTGTGTACGAAATATTGAATTCACGATCCACCATGCGCTTGGTTCGCGCATCGGTGAAGTTCGCGCTTCGGATCGCGTTGCTGTTAATTGACTCCAGACGACCACGCACCATCGGATACAGGGCAAAATCGCCAAGTCCGCGTTCCTTGGCGAATCGTTGGACATCAGCGGCTTGGTTAGATTGAATGCCGACGACAAAACGATTCGGCGCATCCAGCGGTAATTTGTTGCGCCAACCATCGAGCAGATCGCCCTGCACCAGCGTGAGCACCAGTAGCGCCATGATGCCGAGTCCGAGTGCGATAATTTGTACGACGCTATTGACGGCGCGACGCTTCAGATTCGCCAGGCCGTAACGCCACGAACCTTGGGCGACGTATCGCAGGGGCGCAACCAGTGCAACCAATCCGAATGCGACTGCGGCGAAAACCGCGACACCGCCGAAGAAACCAAAAAATACGTAGCTTGCCAGTTGATTGTCGCCAGCGCGCCAATATAGGATCAACGCGAATGCAGTTAAACCCACGGCATAAGTCGCGGCGCTCACTGGCTCGATGGCGCCGAACTCGCGCCGAATCACGCGCAACGTCGGCACACCGCGCAACCGCACAATCATCGGAATAGTAAATCCGAAAACGAGAATCAGGCCAATCGCCAATCCTTGAATGGCCGGAATGATGCCCGGCAGATCCAGCGTTACCGCCGCAAAATTGTCGAGTAACTTCGCCAGGCCGAATTGAGCGGTCCAACCCACTGCAATGCCCACCAGGCTAGCAATAAATCCGAGCAATAATTGTTGCACCAAATAAACGCCGAGCAGCCGCGCTTGTGTCGCGCCGAGGCAACGCATGATCGCCGCCTGATCGAGTTGGCGAACGGCAAAACGCCGCGCCGCAAGCGCGGCGGCAACTGCGGCGAGGATCGTGGCCATCAGCGAACACAAGCCTAGAAACCGCCCTGCCCGCTCCAACATTGTCCGAACTTCCGGCCGCGCATCACGCACACCCTCCACCCGCTCGCCGGGTGCGAGCTTTGTTTCGGCCCAAGTGCGATAGTTCCCGATCGCATCCGGTTCACTCGCCAGCAACAAGCGATACGATACGCGGCTGCCGACACCGAGTAGGTCGGTCGCGGCGACATCGATCTGGTTGATCAATACGCGCGGCGCAACGTTCATGAAATCCATCGCGGCGTCGGACTCTTGAGCGATGCTCGCAGCGATGCGGAATTGCATTGCGCCTAATTCCAGCGTGTCGCCAACTTTTGCACTGAGTAAATCAAGCAGCCGTGGCGCGACCCACAGCGTGCCGGGCTCGGGAACAGCGGAAGTTTCGCTCTCCACATTCGAATCAGATCTCCTAATCCTGAGCTTACCGCGCAATGGATAGCCGGCACTCACGGCTTTGACGTTGACGAGCTGGGTCCGCTCACCTTTGACCACCATGCTTGGAAACTGCACGGTGCTCACGTGGGTAAGCCGTTGCATTGTCGCGCGTGCGATAAAATCGTCAGGAATCTTGTGATCGCCAATGACGACTAGATCGGCGCCGAGTAGTTGATTGGCTTCGCGGTCGAGGGTTCGCGCAACGCGATCAGAAAAAAAACTCACGGTCGTCACACCCGCAACGGCAATGGCAAGCGCGGCGGCTAGAGAACGAAACTCGCCGGCACGCCATTCGCGCCAAAGCATCAACAGGGCTAGGCGGACAATGCTCATTACGTTGGAATCATGGTGCGATCGCTGCGCAAACGGCCCGCGGAAATTTCCAACCAACGGCTGCAGCGGCTGCCGAGCGCGGCATCGTGAGTCACTAACACCAGCGTCGTTCCCCGTTCTCGATTTAATGAAAACAGCAATTCGATGATCGACGCGCCGGTCGCGGTGTCTAAATTTCCCGTCGGCTCGTCAGCGAACAGAAGTTTCGGCTCACTAACAAAGGCGCGCGCAATCGCAACTCGCTGTTGTTCGCCGCCGGACAACGTTCGCGGATAATGTTCCAGCCTTGCACCCAGTCCGACGCGTTGCAATAGATTTGTGGCTCGCGCGCGAACACCCGAGGCGCCGGCCAACTCAAGCGGCAACATGACGTTTTCCAATGCGTTTAGCGCCGGCAGCAACTGGAACGATTGAAATACGAAACCCAAATGTTTGCCACGCAACAGCGCCCGGCTATCTTCGTTCATTTCGGCCAAATCATTTCCGTCGAGAACAATCCGCCCTGAACTGGGTGAATCGAGCCCGGCCAGCAGGCCGAGCAAGGTGGATTTGCCCGACCCGGACGCGCCAATAATCGCCACCGCCTCACCCGCCTTGACAGCGAAACTCACGTCGTGGAGGATGTCCAAGGTTCCTTCATCGGTGGTGACGCGTTTGCCTAGTCGTTCTGCAATTAATATGGAATCTTCGATCGTTCGATTCATTTTGTCGATTGTGATTATCGTTTCGGCCACGTTGGCCGCAGCAGCGCAGCGACCAACGCTTTTGGTGTTCGGTGACAGCCTATCGGCTGGATACGGTCTCCCGCAGGATACCGGGTGGGTAAGCTTGCTGCAACAAAAGTTCCAATCAACTCAACGAAATTACCGCGTGGTGAACGCCAGCGTTAGCGGCGAGACCAGTGCAGGCGGGCGAGCACGGCTAGCGATGGCGCTGAAGCAATATCAGCCTCACGTTTTGATCCTGCAACTCGGTGGCAACGATGGTTTACGCGGACTGCCGGTCAACGAATTTCGCGCCAATATGGATGCAATGATTAAACTGGGTATGGCCGCAAAAGCAAAGGTGTTATTGGTTGGAATTCGCCTGCCGACCAACTATGGCAAAAGCTATCGGGAAAAGTTCAAAGCAGCGTTCGAGGAATTAGCACAACGCAATCGCATTTCACTGGTTAATTCGTTACTGGAAACCGTGGAGGCGAGGCGTGAGTTATTTCAGGCTGACGGGATTCATCCGGCCCAGCAAGCCCAGGCAATCCTGCTCGAAAATGTTTGGCGCCGGTTGGCGCCGTTGTTGAACGACTAGCTGAGTTCGCCTATCGCGAATAAGGTGATTTTTTAATTTGCGCGGCACATATGATCGCGACCGCGCTCGCGATTTTTTCCAGTTTTTCAGCAACACCTGGGAGCGCCTGTTTCGCGGGAAGTTCGCCCCACTCGCGACACAACTCAGCCACTTGCCGGGCGCCTATGTTGGCGCTGCTTGACCGCAGCGCATCGGCCGCCCGAAACAATTCCCGTAAATTACCTGCGGCGGCGGCATCACTGATCGCTTGCACCAAAACCGGCGCGCTCGCGACATACATGCTGGCGATAACGAGCGACAAGTCGTGATTGCGCTGCGACTCGACGATGCGAATTACATCTGAAATTTCCGAAGGATTATTGTGTCCGCCCATAAGTGACAATCCGGCAGTAACTCAACGGCTTGTGGATCGACGAATGAATGTTTGTTTGCCGCTTAACGCAGCACTAAATCATACCCGATGCCTAGCGAGATTATCGGGCAGAATAAATTTCAGATGCGTGAACTTTTTGTGAATTGTGTTAGAAACGGGCTATTGAAATTTTGCGGCAGGAAGACTCAATCGGGCAGCAGTTCGCGCACAACGCATAGCCAGGAGCCAATATCTATGCGGCTCCCGGCACGCTCACCACGCCTCTATTTTATAACCACCTTGCTTGCGCCAGTTCGCATCGAGCCGATTATCGACGCTGCGTCGAAACCGGATTGATGAAAAAGCGCCAACACTTGATCGGCGATGGCGGCAGAACACGCAACCAATAATCCGCCGCTAGTTTGAGGATCGGCCAAGAGCTTGCGCTGCCAATCGGCCATGCCTTCCGGCACTGCGACGTGCTCACCGTACGCGAGCCAATTGCGATCGGATGCACCTGTAATAAATCCCTGTTGTGCGAGTTCGTTGGCGAGCGGCAGCACAGGCAATTGAGCATAGTTGATCTCGGCGGTGAGCGCGGAACCGCGACAGATTTCGAGTAAATGTCCCAACAAGCCAAACCCTGTAACGTCGGTTAAAGCATGAACCTCCGCCATAGAGCCGAGCTGCGTACCTGGCGTATTGAGCTGTGTGGTGGTTTGGATCATGGCGCGGTAACCTTCATCCGAAAGGTTTCCTTTTTTCAGCGCGGCGCTAAGAATTCCAACACCGATAGGCTTACTGAGAATCAAGACGTCGCCTGCCTGAGCGCGGTCATTGCGCTTAACTTGATCAGGATGCACTAAGCCCAAGCCCACCAGGCCGTAAATCGGCTCAGGCGAATCAATCGAATGGCCGCCGGCAATTGGAATACCGGCCGCTTGGCACACCGCATTGCCACCGGCGATGATGCGCTGAATGGTTGCCACCGGCAGCTTATTGATCGGCATGCCGACAATGGCCAAGGCCATAATCGGCGTACCGCCCATGGCGTAGATATCCGATAACGCATTGGTCGCGGCAATGCGGCCAAAATCGAACGGATCGTCGACAATGGGCATGAAAAAATCCGTCGTCGCAACCAGAGCCTGGGTCTCATTCAATTTGTAAACCGCGGCATCATCGGAACTTTCGGTACCCACCAGTAAATTGGGAAATGCCTTGGTGGCCGGCGATTCCGCTAAGATCGCCGACAGCACGCCCGGCGCGATTTTGCAGCCGCAGCCGCCACCGTGAGACAATTCGGTTAGCCGGATAAATTGATGTTCTTTCGGATCGTTCATTTGGAACCTTTGTGTGAAATTTGCTGCGACTGCCACCGTAACACAACTCGATCAGTTTGACGAACTGATCGACGTACGCTCGCCATCCGAATTCGCGCTCGACCACGTGCCCCACGCAATTAATCTACCGGTGCTCGACGATGGCGAACGCGCGCGCGTTGGGAATCAGTATAAACGTCAGTCCAGTTTCGAGGCGAAGAAAACCGGCGCGGCCCTCGTTGCACGCAATATCGCCGATCACATTGAAACCAAACTCAGCGGCCGCCCTAAACATTGGCAGCCGCTTATTTACTGTTGGCGCGGCGGCAGCCGCAGCGCCTCACTCGCCCACGTGTTACGTCAAATCGGCTGGCAAGCGCAAACCTTGGACGGCGGTTACAAAGCCTTTCGCCGCCACGTCGTTTCCGAGTTGGAACAACTGCCGGCAACGCTGCAATTTCGTGTCGTATGTGGTCCGACCGGATCGGGAAAGAGCCTCGTGCTGCAACGTCTTGCTGCGTTCGGCGGCCAGGTGCTTGATCTGGAAGACTTGGCCGTCCATCGCGGTTCGGTACTGGGTAACCTACCCGACCGCTCACAACCGGCACAAAAATATTTCGAAAGTTCAATCTGGCAGACGCTGCGAGGATTTCAACCTGATCGCCCGATTTTTGTCGAGGCAGAAAGTAAAAAAATCGGTAACCTCCGAGTGCCGGAAACACTGATAGACCGCATGTGGCATAGCCCCTGTCTGCGCATTGAAGTGCCAATGTCAGCCCGAGTCGCGTTTTTGATTCGCGACTATGCGCATTTCTTGCACAACCATGACGACCTTAAGGTAAAACTAAATTGCCTGAATTCACTCTACGGCGCTAGAAAAATCGCTGATTGGCTGAACCTCGCAACGGAATCGCAATGGCCGGAGTTGGTTGAACAACTCCTCGTTGGACATTATGATCCGGCGTACCAGCGCTCGACCTTATCACACTATCCGACGCTCGCCGAGTCGCCGCTGTTCCGCGCCGGCCAGATCGACTACGAGTCGCTCGGTGTTCTAGCGAGAACGATATTGCAAGATATAACGCCCGGAACCACCAAAGAATTCATCTCCGCATGACGCCTGGCAAAAAACTAAGCGCGCGGGGATTCAGCGGCGTTTAGGAACGTCAAAACCTTTTTACCAATTGTACGTAACGGCAATACTTCAATCGCGCCGCCTAGTACGATAGCGGTTCGCGGCATGCCGAATATCACGCTGCTTTTCTCGTCTTGCGCAATGGTATAAGCACCCGCTTCGCGCAATGCCAACAATCCCGTCGCGCCATCTTGTCCCATACCGGTAAGAATAATGCCGAGCGCCCGATCGGCGGCAACTGTGGCGGCAGACCAAAAAAGCACATCGACGGAGGGGCGATGGCGATTCACCAATGCGCGTTGGTTCAGATGAATTCGAAACTGCCCCGCAGCGCCGGCTAATTCCATATGGGAATGTCCCGGCGCAACGTAGGCATGACCAATCAAAGCGGGTTCGCCGTGTTGTGCTTCTTTTACCTTAAGGCGGCAGCTTTGATCGAGCCGCCGTGCGAACATCGACGTGAAAAATTCCGGCATGTGCTGCACAATTAGTATCGGCGGCATGTTTTCCGGAAATTGCGTCAGCACCTCGCGTATGGCCTCGGTTCCACCGGTCGACGCGCCTATTGCAATTATTCGTTTATCATGGCTCCTGAGATCGTGCAACGTGCCCACTGGCGGCGCCTGTGCGCGCGAGAGCCAGGTCTTGTCCAGCGATTGAATGTAGCTGACGTCGGTCGCCGAAGCGGCGCGAATTTTGTTTGCCAGTTCGTCGCCATATTCCAGCAGCGATTGCTGCGACCCGGCCTTGGGTTTAGAAATATAGTCGACGGCGCCGAGCTCAAGAGCGCGCAGCGTCGTCTCAGCATACTTTTCCGTCAGGCTCGAAACCATGACAACCGGCATTGGCCGCAGACGCATCAATCGCTCAAGAAACTCTAGGCCACTCATGCGCGGCATTTCAATATCGAGCGTTAGAACATCGGGACGAAGCTGCTTAATTTTCTCTCGCGCCATATAGGGATCGGACGCCGTACCGACCACATTTAGATCGTCATAGCCGCTCAGCAAATCGTGCAGGATGTGACGAATCGCAGGCGAGTCGTCAACGATGAGTACGCGGATTGCCATAGGTTACCGACTACTTAAAGAGATCTGCAGCGCCGGTCACGGAGACATCCTCGAGCTGTGCCGCGTATTGTTTTTCGCGCGTGTAGATGGTGTCGTTGTGTAGCGTTCTAAGCTGCTTTACCATGACCTTGCCCGATTGCGGAAAAAAATACACTTTACGCGGGAAGGTATTACCAAGATCTGCGGCAGAAATATTGATGCGCTCGTGGCGAAGATACTCTCGAACAAAATCGGCGTTGCGTTGACCGACGTCCGTCATCCCAGCCAACACCCGGCCGCCTCCAAAGACCTTGGCTTCAAGACGCTCGCGCTTCGCTCCAAGGCTCAATAGTTGGTTGATCAAAACTTCCATCGCATAAGCGCCGTAACGCGCTGACATGCTGATCGGGCTTTTGGGATCGCCGCCATGCTGCGGCAGCATGAAATGGTTCATGCCACCAATTAAATTGTCCGGATCGCGCATGCAAGTCGATACGCAAGAGCCTAGAACGGTCACAATCATCATGTTGCGCTTGGTCACGTAAAACTCGCCAGGCAATATCTTTGCCGCCATCATGTCGAACCAGCGGTCGTGATAAACGTTGGGCTGCGTAATATTCGTGAAGTCTTCGGATTTCATCGAGAATGATGTCAATGAGTACGTTCGCTGAGCCGGTAAACTGTTTTTTCACACAATTGAAATAGGTCCTTGGCGTGGAGCAAATTTTCGGAATGGCCGACGTATAGTCGACCACTGGGCTGCAACATTTTGCTCAGTTTCCGCAGTATCGCGTACTGCGTTTCTTTATCGAAGTAGATCATTACATTGCGGCAAAAGATGGCGTCGAATCGCTCCTTAATCGCCCAACTTTCATTCATCAAATTGATATTCGCAAATTGAATTCCATGGCGAATTTCCTCGCGTACGCGAACGAAACCCTCATTCGGTCCGGCGCCTCGAAAAAAAAATCGTTTACGCTGCTCCAGGCTGACACTTTCCAAACGTTCCAGGCTGTAAATACCTTGCCGCGCCTGCGCTAACACGTTGGTGTCGAGGTCAGAGGCAAGAATACTCACGTCTGTACCAAGGACTGCTTTCGCTTCCGTCAGGGTAATGGCAATGGAGTAGGCCTCTTCACCAGTCGAAGACGCCGTACTCCAGACACGAAACATTGAATTCGACGCGGACTGTTTGTATTGCCGCGCCAGCATTTGAAAATGATGCGCCTCGCGAAAAAAATGCGTTAGATTGGTAGTGATGGCATTAACGAAATTCTCCCACTCCGGGGCGCGATCATTTTCGAGCAATGACAAATATTCACGAAACGAGGTTAGCTTAAGCGCTCTTAAGCGCCGTGTGAGACGGCTGTAAACCATCTCCTGCTTACCGGTTTTCAAATTAATCCCGGCGCGTGAATAGATAAGTCTGCGCACGATTTGAAAATCCTGCTCATCAAACTCAAACTCTCGTTCACGAATCACCTCAACGGGCAGCGCGGGTCGCATTCAGCGTCGGCTTTCAAGCGCCGGGTAACAAATAGCAACCATTGCGCGCCACAGTGCGCTGTGCACATCGGCCGTCATTGCCATTAGCTATCGATATCCGCTGCGAACGATTGTCGTTGTTGCCGCCAGATAGCAGTGATCGAAGCGGCGGGCTGTGGTTCGCAGAAAAGAAAGCCTTGCATATCTGGGGCGCCGTTACGACGCAGGAAATCCCGCTCCTCCATCGTTTCGACACCCTCTGCAACGACGCCCAACTTAAGGCTGCGCGCCAATGCGATGATTGCTAAGGCAATCGCTGAATTGCCCACGTCCTGGGTGATATCTCGTACGAAGGATTGATCGATCTTGAGGTGATCGACCGGAAATCGCTTTAGGTAATTCAATGACGAGAACCCGGTTCCGAAGTCGTCTATTGCCAGCCCCACTCCCAATCGGCGCAATTCCATAAGCGTTGTCATATTATGTTCCGAGTCTTGCATGAGCATGCTCTCGGTTAGTTCCAGTGTCAGGAAACGCGCGTTTAGTCCGGTTTCGTTTAAAACTTCCTCAACCTTTGACACCAACTTGGGATCGTGAAATTGTACGGTCGATAAATTTACCATGACAGGTACTCTCGGCAAACCCGCTTGTTGCCATTGAACGTTCTGTTTGCAAGCGGATTCGATTACCCATTGGCCAATTGGAACAATTAGACCCGTTTCTTCGGCCAGGGGAATAAACTCGCCGGGTGCGATTAAGCCACGCTCGGGATGTATCCAGCGCAACAGCGCCTCATTTCCGATGATTTCCCCGGTAGCACCGTGCACCAACGGCTGGTAGTAGAGCACGAACTCACTGCGATCCAGTGCTTTGCGTAGACCGCGCTCGAGATTGAGTTTCTCCAACGCGCTCGCGTTCATCGATGAATTGTAAAAACGATATCGGCTTCGGCCATCGCTCTTAGCGTGATACATTGCCGCATCGGCATTCTTGATTAGAGTCTCGGTGTCTTCCCCGTCAAACGGATACACGGCGATGCCAATGCTCGCCGAAACGAATAATTCATGGCCGTCCACGATGACGGATTCGGCCAAACTATCAAGAATTCGTTGTGCTACTTTCGCCGCATCCTGGGTGTTGGCAATCCGGCCAAGCAAAACCGTGAACTCATCGCCGCCAAGGCGGGCAACCGTCAAATTGGGTTGGGCGCCGGGACTGCGCGCTAGGCTATCTTCGGCGCGGATACATTGCGCGAGACGAGCGCCGACGTCTTGAAGCAATAGATCACCGATGGTATGGCCTAGTGTGTCGTTTACGCGCTTAAAATTGTCCAAATCCAGAAACAAGATCGCGACGTAGCGATCCTCGCGACGTGCCGATTGCAACGCTTGATTGAGCTGTTCTCTGAACAACATACGATTGGGCAAGCTGGTCAAACTGTCGTAGAACGCGAGATGTCGGATCTGTTCCTCAGTGCGCTTGCGCTCGGTAATGTCTTGGATAGTGCCGTGCATGCGCAACGCCCGACCCGCGCCGTCATACTCCGTGCGACCTTGAACGTGAATTATCTGAGTCGCGCCATTCGGCAGAACGATTCGGTAGTCTTGATTGTAGGGTTTCTCGGCTTTGATCGCTGCGACGAACGCTTCTTTCACAGCGTCGCGATCGTCTGGATGAATTAAATTCCAAAAACTGTCTGAATTGGAGTTCACCGATTCTTCCGGAACGCCAAACCGAGCGTAAATCTCTTTCGACCAGTAAACGATATTTGACTCTAGGTCCCATTCCCAACTGGACAACCCCGCTAGGCGCTGCGCGTCCGCCAACGTTTCTCGACTTCTGGTTAGGTCGGACATGGCGTGACTGGCTCGCAACATGTAACGCAGACGATGGCAGAGTAGCGGCCAATTAAATGGTTTGGTGACAAAATCCGTGGCGCCGGCCTGGTAGGCGCGATCGATCGATTCAACGTCCTCCAAGCTTGTTATCATCAGAATCGGCGTATGCTTGCCTTGAGGAAGACGGCGCAATGAGGCACAGACGTCAAAGCCGTCTTGTCCCGGCATCATCACGTCAAGCATGACAATGTCAGGCTTACGATCCTGGTAAAGCTGCAGACCCTGCGCGCCATTGTCGGCTGCGATCATTAGAAATCCCTGCGCGGTGAGCACGTGCCGTGCAAGATCACGAATGCTGACATCGTCATCGATGACTAAAACTAATTCCTTTTGCGCCGGCTCTGATTTCATTGTGACTGGCGAGATTTTATCCAGAGCCATAGCGCACCGACGTTCCAATAGGCAGCGGGTGAGTCGATTGAACTACTAAAATTCAGTCCAATCATCTTCCTCGCCCACTTTGACGGGTTCCGTTTAATTCGTCTAAAACTTTTTTTGCCCGCCCGCCAGCGCGCGAGCTGCCGCCGGCCGCGTATTAACTTGCGGATTCAAGTGCGGCGCGGTAGGACTCGATCGAGAATCAACAGCGCCACCGAGCCTAAACGCCCGCAGTAATTCCGCCAAATCGTCGGATTGCCGCTCTAGCGATTCCGAGGCTGCGGAGGCTTGCTCAACCAACGCAGCGTTTTGTTGGGTGACGTCGTCAATTTGAGTAATTGCCTGACCTATCTGCTCGATTCCTTCACTTTGCTCTCGCGATGCATTGGCAATATCGAACATTAGCGCCGTAACGCGGCGGATGCTATCCACCGTTTCCGTCATCGTATGCCCCGCTTCTGCCACTAACTTACTCCCTAATTCGACTTTGCCTACGGAATCCCCGATCAATTCCTTAATTTCTTTTGCCGCCGATGCCGAACGTTGCGCTAAATTCCGAACCTCGCTTGCCACCACCGCGAAACCTCGGCCTTGCTCACCCGCGCGTGCCGCTTCGACGGCAGCGTTAAGCGCCAAAATATTGGTCTGAAAGGAAATGCCGTCAATCACACTAATGATCTCCGAAATCTTTTTCGAGCTTTGGTGAATCTGATCCATAGTTGAAACCACTCGGGATACCACCTCACCCCCTTTTGCCGCAACCTTCGAAGCGGCTTCAGCTAGTTCCTTTGCTTCATGTGCGTTTTGGGCGTTTTGTTTGACGGTGCTGGACAGTTCCTCAATACTTGCCGCAGTCTCTTCGACGGTCGACGCTTGCTCTTCCGTCCGGCTTGCGAGATTCATGTTTCCTTGCACTAATTGCTTAGATGCCGTGGCTATCGCTTCGCCGCTTGTCCTTAACTGTCCCATAATTTGCGACATTTTCGTGTTCAGTGATTCGTTCATCAATTTGAGCGCGCCCATTAGTTGCCCTACCTCGCTCTTGCTATTTGAATTGATGTTCAGACTAAGATCGCCTGCAGCAACAGCCTGGGCAACCCGAACCGCATGAATGATCGGCCGAGAGATCGATCGTCCGACTAACCAAGACAAAAACGCGAGCGCAACTAGGGCAAGCGCAGTGGTCGTCAAAATCAATCGCGAGCCGGAAATGCCGGATCTAACGGTCGCCTGTTGCAGGGATTGCGCTGTTTTGGTGATCTCCGTGCTTATGCGATCTAGATCTTTCTCAAGGACGCGAAACATCGCCTCGAATTCCGCGACATCGGCCTTGGCCTGCTGCGCACTCCCTTTAGACGCAGCAACAACGCCTCGCGCCAAATGTACATAGCGATCGACATTTGCGATTGCCGCGACGATATCTTTTCTCTGATTAGTTGATAGGCCTTGACGATCTAGCCCTTGGGCAAGTTTTTGTATTTCATTCGCATGAGCATTAAACGCCGCCTCGGGATCATCGGCGCCGAGGGAATTGTTTCCAGCCGTGTTCAAAATTGCGAACATGACATCAGCACGAATAGCGTCGTGCATCATATTCAACCGCGAGGCCCCGCGCTGCAGGGAAAAATACTCACCGAATTTGTTGGTCATAGCGGTCGTATTGTCACTCACTCGCAGTCCGGCGATTGCGATAATAATTGCAAAGATCATGGCAACCAGCACCAGCAAACTCAGTTTTAGTGTTATCGAAAACCCGCGGTTCATCATTCGCTCTCCTGTCGCTACGCCGTTTCTAAGACTTTTTCTACAAGAACGATTTCTTCCATCGTCGCAAGTTTTTCGATATCGATAATGATTAACATTCTTTCGTCGATCGTCACAAGTCCGTCAATATAGTCGGTCTTGATCGCGGCGCCGAGTTGTGGGGCTTCTTTGATTTCTTCCGCGGCGAGCGCAATCACATCAGACACGCTATCGACTACAACCCCGAGGATCCTGCCACGAATACTCAAGATAATTACGACGGTAAATTGATCGTATGAAACCATCGCCAATTCCAGCTTGATTCGCAAATCAATAATTGGCACGATCATACCGCGCAAGTTGACCACGCCCTTCATAAACGCCGGTGTATTTGGTATGGGCGTGACCGTTTCATAGCCACGAATCTCCTGCACTTTGAGGATATCGATGCAATACTCTTCGCGACCCAAAGTGAAGGCGAGAAACTCCCGCTTTTGGACAATTTTTTGGCCTTTCTGCTTTAACTCATACATTTAAACACTCCAAGTAGTTCGTTTCATCAAATGACTCAGTGCAACTGTCCGCGCACAATAGAATTAGGGTCGAGAATTAGGGCCACTCGACCGTCACCGAGAATGGTGGCGCCGGCAAGATGATCGACCTTTTGATAGTTAGTTTCCAAGCTTTTGATCACGACTTGATCCTGCCCAATGAGGGAATCGACCAGCAGCGCCACGCGTTTGCTGTCCGCCTCCATCAATACAAATACACCTTGGCCGACGTCTAACCCATTCGCGATATTGCAAATACGCCGCAGTTCCACGACGGGTAAATACTCGCCGCGGACTTCTACAACCGTGCCTTGCCCCGCGATGCTCTTTATTGCGTGCTCGTTTGACTGCATACACTCGATGATAAAGGCCAACGGCAATACAAATGTATCGATACCAACCCGGACGAACATACCGTCTACAATCGCCAACGTCAGAGGAAGACGAATTAGGAAGGTCGAGCCCTGGCCCGGCGTTGATGCAACTTCAACACGACCACCGAGGGAAGTGATGTTCTCGCGAACTACATCGAGTCCAACTCCGCGTCCCGATAGATCACTAACGCGCTCCGCCGTCGAAAACCCCGATCTGAAAATCAGTTGCTGTGCGCGCTGCGCATCCAGCGTCTCGTCGCTGGCGATCAGTCCCGCGGCTCGGGCTTTGGCGGCAATTTTCTCCGCATCAAGGCCACGGCCATCGTCATGCACATGGATCTCAATATGCCCCCCGCGATGTTGTGCATGCAAGCTAATCGTACCGGTTTCGGGTTTTCCGGCGCGCAATCGTTCTTCCGAAGTCTCCAGTCCGTGGTCGAGTGCATTGCGCACCAAATGTGTCAACGGATCGAACAATTTTTCGATCACGCTCTTGTCAAGTTCACTGTTCTCGCCAGATATTTTCAGCTCGATCTTTTTACCCAAAGACATGCCAATGTCGCGAACCATTCGATGGAATCGGCCAAACACAAAGCTTACCGGTAACATCCGGATCGCCAATACCGCTTGCTGTAGCTCGCGAGTATTGCGCTCCATCAGCGCAACAGTCGCTTGCAATTGACCCAGTCTACTCATCTCGAAAGTATCGATATTCTGTTTCAACATGGTTTGCGTGATGACCAGTTCGCCGACCAAGTTAACCAAGCCGTCGATTTTTTCGGCAGTCACTTGAAGCGTTTGCGCCTTTGTCGATGTGACATCACTAGTCGACAGATCCAACGTGACTTTATCCGACGCGCGACGTCCTAGACCGCGATTATCGTCACGCTTATCCACACTGCTCAGGTTGGGTTTAGTCTGTCGGAGGAACGATGGCAGCTCCAGTTCAGGTAATGCCTGGATGTTCAGGTCGCAATCTTCGGTAACCCAGGCGAACACCTCGCGCACGGCAGCGGCGGAATGGATCGTCAGCAATCGGCAGGTCCAACTCAAATAACTCGATTCCGGATCGATGTCGGCAAGCATCGGCAGCGAACCGACGTCACAAATAATTTCGAGTTCGCCCAGGGTCGCCAGCTCGCGCAGAATCCGAATCGGATCATTTCCGGAAAGGAAGAAACCACGGTGCGGTTTGAATTCGATCACGTAGGTCATCGATTCGCCAACCGTAGACTGCGCAATCGAGGCCACTTGCCGCTGGACGTTGCCGTGCCAGCGGATGATTGCATTTTTTAAATGCTCCACCGGGACGATATCGATACCGATGCCATTTTGAACTTCGCCGAGTAAACTCCGCTCGGCATCCACCGATCGCAGCAACAGATCGATAATTTCGCGACTTGGTTCGACCGTCCCGCTGCGCAGATCGTCTAGCAATGTCTCGAGATGATGGGAAAAATCTGCAATTGCATCAAAACCGAGGCTGCCGCTCCCGCCTTTAATGGAATGAACTGTCCTGAAAATCGCCTGCAACAACTCCGGATCGCGCGAACCACGCTCGAGCTCAAGCAAGTCGGCCTCCATCGAGTCTAACCCGGAAAGACTTTCAGCGAGGAAAGTTGCGTGAAATCGCGCGAGATCGATTGCCATATTTTTTGGATATTATCCGAGTACCTTAGCGAGCACTGATAGCAACACTTCCGGATTAAACGGTTTGACGATCCAACCCGTCGCACCGGCGGCCCGACCGCGCTGCTTGATCTCCTGCTCGGATTCCGTGGTCAGCACCAAAACCGGTGTGAATTTGTAGTCCGGCATCGCGCGAATTTCCTTCACCAGATCGATGCCATTCATGCCCGGCATATTGACGTCGGAAATCACCAGCTCGAATTTATTCAGTTGTAATTGTTGCATTGCTTCGGCAGCGTCCCGCGCTTCGACGACTTCGTGCCCCGCCTCCGTCAGCGTGAACTGCACCATCTGTCGCATGGTGTTTGAATCATCAACGATTAGAATAAATGCCATATCTATGGTCCTAAAAAAGTTCTACTGAATTTCCTTCCCCATCACCGGAAATCGGTTTCGGCTTCGATCCCAGCGTTGCAGGTTTTGGGGGCAAATTACTCTCATCAACCTGAGCGTGGTCGCCATCATGCTTTTCTTCGTCGTCCGCGCCTTTATTTTTTGTCGAGGGCATTGGCAGCATACCCATCTTGAGTTGCTTACTAAGCACTCGCGTCTCATCGGAAATGCTGCCCAGTGACTTGATAATTTCCGTTAGCAACGGTCCTCGTAAGCGCTCGAGCTTTTGCTGCGTAATGTCTTGGAACTGCATAGCAACGATGAGCTGATTGACATCGCGCCGGATCTCCTGCGCGGTGGCGTTGATATGCTTAAGGACGTCATTGACTTGTTGGTTTTTCAGCACCATTCCGCCGCTTAGATGCACGGCGTCAGAGCGGCTTTGTTCCGCATCGCTCTTATTTTCTTCCGCCAACTTTCGCAATCGATCACGCCATGCGGATAGGGCTTCCCGGTTGTCACTCGCTGGCGCAACGCCATCCAAAAGGTCTAGGCAATCGTTGGCAAATTCTCCTAACCGATCAACCGTTAGATTCAGCAACACTTCGTAGGCGCGAATGTATTCAGGTAAGGACATTTCCCCTTCGACACTATCGCCGCTGCCGACATCGCCGGGGCCACGAGTAGTTTGCAGTAATCCCATCGCGTACTCGATCTGCTGGGTCGATCGGCTGGTGATATTGCGAAAGCTCTTGCTGATGTGAAGCACCGCGGTTTCCGATTCGTCAATCACCTCTTGAAGCGCACCCTGTGTTTCTCCAAGATCGGCGGTGCTGCTATGCGAAATTCCCGACCAGCGCGCCAGCAAACGCCGTAGCGGCCGCGAAGCACGGCGGATCGCGTTCTTGTCATCCAAAACTTTAACCAGCATCTCAGCCGCCGCAGGCGTGCATGGAGCGATATGGTTAGCCGCTGCAATTGCGGTAACTGCCAATAGCAACGCCACCACGCTAACCCATGGCGGTACAAAAAACACCGCCCATATCCAAGGTAACAGCGCCAGCAATGCGTAGACCGCGAGCTGTTTTCGATTAAAGTTTGGCATTTTCATAGATTACTCACTCGCCAATCTAAGTACCCCTGACAGTCCGGCCAATCCAGCGGTTTGCTGAAATGTTGCGGAGACTCCGCGCCAACGCCAAGGAATGTGCTGAGAATCAAGTACGGCGAACCAGGCCAAAAGAAGCTGAAATGCGGCAATGTCGACCTTGCTAACCGCGCTGGCATCCAGCTCGACTGAGTCTATTGATCCCATCTGCATTCGGATCAGGGTCTCGTGCATGGCCAATGCAGAAGCGACATCGGCGCGGTCCGGCAATCTCAGACTCGCACGTCTATCGATGCTTTCAACCGTTAACATGTGAATGGTATTGCGGCTCTATTCAAAGTGAAAAGGCTTGAGGTTAAAACGCTCATTTGCAGCATTATTCAGCGCACCCATAAAATTGTGAATAACTGATAATTCTTCAATAAATTAAATATTTACATTATTTTTATATATTTGAAGGAAAGTATACACCATATCATATTGCTTTCGTTCATATTGACGAATGATTTTTTTAATGCCGCCAATGCATTTGACCTGAAATATTAATACTTTACTTTAATATGGGAGTATCATAATACATACATTACAGTAGCTTTTGCGATATTCCTAAACATTTGAATTAATCGTTCGACATCAAAATACAAAGACCGGAAACCATGAGCGAACTGGCATCACTTGAACGTGTCGGAAAGTACATCATTATTCGCGAAATCGGGCGTGGCGCGTCCGCGACTGTCTACCTGGCCGACGATCCATTCAACCAACGCAAAGTCGCCATCAAGGTACCCGATAAGGCGGCAGATGATCGAGATCCGGAAGCGGCGCGTCGCCGCAAATTGTTTTTAATCGAAGCATCCCTCGCCGGTAAGCTGGTTCATCCGAATATTGTCAAAGTGTTCGATGCGTCGACCGACGCGGACATGAGCTATTTGGTCATGGAGTACGTCCCGGCCGGAAATCTGAAGCAGTACTGTTCCGACGACAACTTACTGCCGATTCGAAAAGTCGCGATGCTGGTTTTCAAATGCTGCCGCGCGCAGGATTACGCCTACCAAAACGGCGTAATCCATCGCGATATCAAGCCCGCCAACATCCTCTTGAGCGATCAAGACGACATCAAAATCAGCGATTTTGGCACCGCGCATATTTCCACGACTCAAACTACCCAGGTTCAAGGTTTCCTGGGCTCGCCCGCTTATATGTCGCCGGAGCAAATCAACGAAGATAATCCCTCGGTGCAGTCCGATATATATTCGATGGGCGTTGTGCTGTACGAAATGCTCTCGGGAAAATTGCCATTCACGGCGCAAAATTTCCCCTCCATGCTGAACAAGATCCTCAACGAGCC
>JANNFT010000171.1:0-10216 GCA_031380185.1 Pseudomonadota bacterium | reverse complement strand
TGATGACCGAGTCGATCGAATTCCAGCAAGAAAGAATACGCGACATCCTCGGTGAGAATGTTATCGAATCGGCTATTCGATTTGATGAATTAAGCGTTACGCTGAGGGAGGATTCGTGGTTGTCGTCGGCGCAGATTCTACGCGATCACGCTGACCTCAAATTCGATCAAATGATCGATCTGTGCGGCCTCGATTATTCCGAATTCAGCGGTCGCGCCGGCGGCGCCCGTTTCGCGATTGTCTACCATTTGCTCTCCCTGGATCACAACAAGCGCGTGCGCGTGAAAGTGTTTGCCGGCGACGACGAACTTCCTATATTGCCGTCGGTGATTGATGTCTGGCCGGCCGCCAATTGGTTCGAGCGCGAGGCATTCGATTTGTTCGGCATCATTTTCACCGGCCATCCGGATCTACGCCGCATACTCACGGACTACGGCTTCATCGGCCACCCGTTCCGCAAAGATTTTCCGATTTCCGGCAATGTCGAAATGCGCTACGACCCGGATCAGCAGCGTGTGGTATATCAGCCCGTCACCATCGAGCCACGCGAGATTGTGCCGCGGGTCGTGCGTGAGCCCAATTATGGCGGCGTGAAATAAATGGCTGAGATCCGTAACTACACCATGAACTTTAGCTCCGGCCGCGCGCAGGCGCGCTTAACTTGCTTGCGCAAGTTAGCCTTCACTGAAGTTAATTTTTTCCGATTTTCACGCATGTGCCTTCGATACTGCATTTCGATAAATGGCCGAAATTAGAAATTACACGATGAACTTTGGTCCGCAACATCCGGCGGCCCATGGCGTGTTGCGCCTCGTTCTCGAGCTAGATGGCGAAGTCATCGAGCGCGCCGATCCGCATATCGGTTTGCTCCATCGGGCGACAGAGAAACTCGCCGAGACCCGCACATTCATTCAATCGTTGCCTTACATGGACCGCTTGGATTACGTCTCGATGATGTGCAACGAGCATGCCTATGTCATATCGATGGAAAAGTTGCTCGGCGTGACGCCGCCGATTCGTGCGCAATATATCCGCGTGATGTTCGACGAAATTACCCGAGTATTGAATCATTTAATGTGGCTCGGCGCCCACGCCCTGGACGTCGGCGCGATGACGGTGTTCCTGTATTGCTTCCGCGAGCGCGAAGATTTGATGGACTGCTACGAAGCCGTCAGCGGCGCGCGCATGCATGCCGCCTATTATCGCCCCGGGGGCGTATATCGCGATTTGCCCGATCGTATGCCGCAATACGAAGTGTCGCAGATAAAAAATGCTGACGAGATCAAGAAAATCAATGCCAACCGGGGCGGCTCGCTGCTCGATTTCATCGAAGATTTTACTAAACGTTTTCCGACCTATGTCGACGAATACGAAACCTTGCTCACCGACAATCGCATTTGGAAACAGCGCACTGTCGGTATCGGCGTGGTCACACCCGAGCGCGCTAAGGCCTTAGGATTTAGCGGCCCGATGTTGCGCGGCTCCGGAGTCGAGTGGGACTTGCGAAAGAAGCAGCCGTATGAAGTTTACGATCGAATGGACTTCGATATTCCAGTCGGCGTGCAAGGCGATTGCTATGATCGCTATTTGGTGCGTATCGAAGAGATGCGGCAATCGAACGGCATCATCAAACAATGCGTTGCTTGGCTGCGCAACAATCCCGGCGCGGTGATGATCGACGATCACAAAATTGCGCCGCCGCCGCGCGTCGATATGAAGCAAAACATGGAAGAGTTGATTCACCATTTCAAACTCTTCACCGAAGGTATGCACATTCCGCCCGGCGAATGCTATGCCGCGGTCGAAGCGCCGAAAGGCGAGTTCGGTATTTATCTCGTCTCCGACGGCGGCAATAAACCCTATCGCCTAAAAATACGCCCGCCGGGATTTCCCCATCTCGCGGCGTTGGACGAAATGGCGCGCGGCCACATGATCGCCGATGTGGTGGCCATCATCGGCACGCAGGATATTGTGTTTGGTGAGATTGACCGCTGATGTTGATGCCTGAATCGCTCAAGAAAATCGACGCTGCTGTCGCTAAATATCCGGCGCAGCAAAGGCGATCCGCGGCGATGGCTGCATTGACGATTGCGCAAGACGAAAAGGGTTGGCTGTCGGACGAGACCATGGCGTTCGTCGCGAGTTATCTCAACATGGCGCCGGTCGCCGTGCGCGAAGTCGCGACGTTTTACACCATGTACAATCTCGCGCCTGCGGGCAAACACAAGATCACGATTTGCACCAACTTACCCTGCGCGCTGTCGGGCGCGAATGATGCGGCTGAGTATTTGAAGAAAAAGCTCGGTATCGATTTCAACGGCACGACGCCGGATGGTATGTTCACTCTCAAAGAAGGTGAATGTTTCGGCGCTTGCGGCGATGCGCCGGTGTGCCTGCTCAACAACAAACAAATGCTGAGTTTCATGAGTAACGACAAAATCGACGGATTGTTGGCTGAACTGAAATGAACATCGTCGGTTTAATTCCGCAAAATTTCGATCGCGATAAGACCTGGCATCTCAAGGACTACCAGGCGCGCGGTGGGTATGCGGCGCTGAAGAAAATCATCGCCGAGAAACTGACGCCGGAGCGGGTGATCACCGAAGTAAAACTTTCGGCGCTGCGCGGCCGCGGCGGCGCCGGATTCCCGACCGGGTTGAAATGGAGCTTCATGCCGAAGAATTTCACCGGGCAAAAGTATCTGGTGTGTAATTCCGACGAGGGCGAGCCGGGCACGTTTAAGGATCGCGATCTGTTGCGCTACAACCCGCACATCGTGATTGAAGGCATGGCGATTGCGGCTTACGCGATGGGTATCAACGTTGGCTACAACTACGTCCACGGCGAAATTTGGGAAGCTTACGAGCGCTGCGAAGCGGCGCTGGACGAGGCGCGTGCGGCCGGCTTCCTTGGCAACAATATTTTGGGTTCGGCGTTTAGTTTCGAACTCTACAACCATCACGGTTACGGCGCTTATATTTGCGGCGAGGAAACCGCGCTGTTGGAATCCCTCGAGGGGAAAAAAGGCCTGCCGCGCTTCAAGCCGCCTTTTCCGGCGAGCTACGGGCTATACGGCAAGCCGAGCACAATCAACAACACGGAAACCTTTGCCAGCGTTCCGTGGATTATCGTCAACGGCGGGCAAAAGTTTTTGGAGATGGGTAAGCCAAACAACGGCGGCAGCAAATTATTTTCCGTTTCCGGCCACGTCGAACGGCCAGGCAATTATGAAGTGTCGCTCGGCACACCGTTCGCCAAGTTGTTGGAAATGGCCGGCGGCATGCGCGGTGGCAAGAAACTCAAGGCTGTGATTCCCGGTGGATCGAGCATGCCGGTGTTGCCCGCCGACATCATGATGGCGACCGACATGGACTACGACTCCATCGCCAAGGCCGGTTCGATGTTAGGTTCGGGCGCGGTGATCGTGATGGACGAGACGGCCTGCATGGTGAAGGCGCTGGAGCGTTTGGCTTATTTTTACTTTGAAGAATCCTGCGGCCAATGCACGCCCTGCCGTGAGGGCACGGGATGGCTCTACCGCATGGTGAACCGCATCGAGACTGGCAAGGGTCGTGCGGAAGATTTAGATCGCCTGGTGAGCGTGAGCAACAACATCCAAGGCCACACCATTTGTGCGCTGGGCGACGCCGCCGCGATGCCGGTGAAGGCGATGATTCAGTATTTTCGCTCCGAGTTCGAACATCACATCGAACACAAGCGTTGCTTGGTCGGTCCCGGCAGTGCCGTGCCGCAGGCGGCGAAGCTCGCGGCCTAGCATGATCAATCTTGAAATCGACGGCAAGCCGGTGCAAGTGGAGCCGGGCACGATGCTGATCCAGGCGGCCAATAAACTCGGCATCACTGTGCCGCATTTTTGTTATCACAAAAAATTGTCGATCGCGGCCAACTGTCGAATGTGCCTGGTGCAAGTCGAGAAAGCGCCGAAGCCGCTGCCGGCCTGCGCGACGCCGGTCGCCGAAGGCATGAAGGTCTACACCCATTCCGATTACGCCGTCAAAGCGCAAAAAGGCGTGATGGAGTTTCTGCTCATCAATCATCCGCTTGATTGCCCGATTTGCGATCAGGGCGGCGAGTGCCAGTTGCAGGATCTTTCCGTTGGCTATGGCAGTAGCAACTCGCGCTATGAAGAAGATAAACGTGTCGTCGACCATAAAGATTTAGGCGCGCTGATTTCCGCGCAAGAGATGACGCGTTGTATCCATTGCACGCGCTGTGTGCGCTTCGGCGCAGAGATTGCCGGCGTGATGGAGTTGGGCATGATCGGCCGCGGCGAACACGCGGAGATCGTCGGCTTCGTCGGAAAGACTGTAGATTCGGAATTGTCCGGCAACATGATCGATGTGTGTCCGGTCGGCGCGTTGACCAGTAAGCCATTTCGCTATGCGGCGCGCACCTGGGAATTGTCGCGCTATCAATCGATCAGTCCTCACGATGGACTCGGCGCGAATCTCACGGTGCAAGTGAAGCAGAATAAGGTTCTGCGTGTCGTGCCCCGCGAAAACGAAGAGCTGAACGAATGCTGGCTCGCCGACCGCGATCGTTTTTCCTACGAAGGCTTGAACTCTCCCGAGCGGCTGACGCAGCCCATGATCAAACAGGCTGGCGCGTGGCGCGAAGTCGATTGGCAGACGGCGTTGGAATTCACCGCGCGGAATTTGAAACGCATCAACGACCAGCATGGCGCCGTTAGCATCGGCGCGCTGGCGACACCGCATCAAACGCTGGAGGAATTATTCCTGCTGCAAAAGCTGCTGCGCGACCTAGGCTCGAACAATATCGATCACCGCTTGCGCCAATCGGATTTCAGTCTTGACGGCAAGCCGGGTTCACCGTGGCTAGGTATGAAAGTCGCGGAATTGAGCAAGCTGAAATGTGCGCTCATTATCGGCAGCACGTTGCGCAAGGAGCAGCCGCTCATATCGCAACGCCTGCGCATGGCTGTGAAAAAAGGTCTTGCCCTCAACGTGATCCACGTCGCAGATGATGATTTGCTGATGTCTGTTGCGAACAAAGTTATCGTCGCCCCGAGCGAGATGTTGGCAAACTTAGCGCAAGTGTTGAAAGCTGCGCTGGAACGCAATCCAGGCGAAGTGCCTGCGTCGTTGCAGAGCGTGATCGCGGCCGTTCAAATTTCCGACGCCGCGCGCAAGATCGCTGCGAGTCTAATCGAAAAAGGCGATGGCGCAATCTTGCTTGGCAATGTTGCCCAACATCATCCCGCCTACGCCGGCATTTACACCGTCACCCAGACTCTCGCCCGCGTCGTAAATGCGCGCTTCGGCGTGCTCGGTGAAGCGGCCAATAGTGTGGGTGCGACTCTCGCTGGCGCGGTTCCCTACGCGGGCGCACTTGGGGCGGCGTCCCAGGCGGGACTGAACGCCGCGCAAATGCTGGCGACGCCGCGCAAAGCCTATGTGTTGCTCGGCGCGGAGCCGGAGTTAGATTGCTATCATCCCGCAGCGGCGATGAGCGCGATGTTGGTGGCGGAATTTGTCGTCGCGTTGACCTGCTATCGCCATCGCGGCAGTGAATATGCGCAAGTCATGTTGCCGATCGCGCCATTTACCGAAACGGCCGGCACGTTCATCAATATGGAAGGGCGCTTGCAGAGTTTTTCGGCTGTCGTGAAGCCGCTCGGCGAGTCTCGGCCGGCGTGGAAAGTGCTGCGCGTGTTGGCGAATTTATTGGGCCTGCCAGGATTCGAGTTCGATAATGTCCAGGGCGTTCGCGATGCCATCGGCGCCGGCCTTGCGGGCGCCGTGTCCGGTCAATTGAATAACAGTGCGGCGCAGGTGTCGAGCAATATGAGTTTGCAGACATCGCTGCATGGATTGCAGCGCGTCGGAGAAGTGCCGATCTACCAACTCGATGCGGTGGTGCGGCGTGCGGAAAGCTTACAGAAAACCCGTGACGCGGCCGCTCCGATGGCGACAATGAACGCACGCATGCTGGAAAAATTCGAACTGAAAGCCGGTGATTCCGTTCGGGTGCGACAGGGCGCAAGCGTCATCGTACTCAATGCCAATTGCGATAATGCCCTGCCCGATAACGCCGTGCGAGTCGCTGCGGGACATCCGCTCACCGCTGGCCTGGAATCGATGTTCGGCGCGATTGAGTTGGAGCGTATCGGCGGATGATCGCGTTGGAAAATCTGTTCGCGCCAGTGTGGCCACTGATCTGGACGGTGGCGAAGATTTTGGTCATCGTATTACCGCTGACGATCTGCGTCGCGATGCTGACTTATTTTGAGCGGAAAGTGATCGGATTCATGCAAGTTCGCATCGGCCCAAATCGTGTCGGCCCGTTCGGATTGCTGCAACCGTTTGCCGACGTGCTGAAGATGTTGGCGAAAGAAATCGTCATTCCTTCGGGTTCGAGTAAGTACCTTTTCATTATTGCGCCGATCCTGTCCCTTGCGCCGGCATTGCTCGCGTGGGCCGTGATACCGTTCACGCCGGAAAAAGTGTTCGCCAACGTTGACGCCAGTTTGTTGTTCATTATGGCGATCACGTCGATGGGCGTTTATGGCGTCATCATCGCCGGATGGGCGTCGAATTCCAAGTATGCCTTTATCGGCAGTTTGCGCTGCGCCGCGCAAATCGTGTCGTACGAAATCGCGATGGGATTTGCGCTGGTCACGGTGATCATGGTGTCCGGCAGTTTGAATCTGGTGAAGATCGTCGAAGGCCAGGGCCATGGCATTCTCCACGGCAGTATCTTTTCCTGGAACTGGTTGCCCCTGCTGCCGATGTTTATCGTTTATTTCATAGCGGCCGTGGCCGAAACCAACCGGGCGCCGTTCGACGTGGCGGAAGGCGAATCGGAAATCGTCGCCGGTTTCCATGTGGAATATTCCGGTATCGCGTTCGGATTATTTTTCTTGGCGGAATACGCCAACATGATCTTGGTGTCGGCGCTGGCAGCCCTAATGTTCCTCGGCGGCTGGTTACCACCGGTGAGGATCGGCTTCCTCGAGCAGGCGCCAATCATCAACTGGCTGGTGCTGCCGGGTATGCACTGGCTATTTTTGAAGATCGCGTTTTTGCTGTTCTGTTTTCTTTGGTTCCGCGCGACGTTCCCGCGTTACCGCTACGATCAAATCATGCGCCTGGGTTGGAAAGTGCTCATTCCGCTCACGATCGTGTGGCTCGTGGTGATTGGCGCGTGGATGCAGACGCCGTGGAATATATGGAAATGAAAAAGTACGCATTGCGGATTGGAATAATTTATGGGCGCCATTAAAGAGTTCTTCAGTAGTTTGATGTTGACCGAACTTCGTAAGGGCATGATGCTCACCGGCCGGCATTTCTTCGAACGCAAAATCACAGTGCAGTTTCCCGAGGAGAAAACGCCGCAGTCGCCGCGTTTCCGCGGCCTACATGCACTGCGTCGGTATCCGAACGGCGAGGAACGTTGCATCGCCTGCAAACTCTGCGAAGCGGTGTGCCCGGCGCTGGCGATCACCATCGAATCGGAACAGCGCGACGACGGCACGCGCCGCACCACGCGCTACGACATCGATCTGACCAAATGCATTTTCTGCGGCTTCTGTGAGGAATCTTGCCCGGTGGATGCCATCGTCGAAACGCGCATCCTCGAATACCACGGCGAGACGCGCGGCGACTTGGTCTACACCAAAGAAATGCTGCTCGCCATCGGCGATCGCCACGAAGAACAGATCGCAAAAGATCGCGCCGAGGACGCGCCGTACCGATAATGAGTTACCCGGAAATCCAAATAAGCTTGGCCTGTAACGGCAATGCCAATGCGGCGATTGGCGCATGCATCGCTGTGAGCCACTATCCAGGGGCTGGCCTAGGGCCATGCGGCTCCTGGCAAGGCAATCTTTTAGAATTGAACCGATTGCCATGACTTTGCATTCGGCATGCTTTTATTTCTTTTCAACGATCCTGGTGCTTGCGGCGTTGCGCGTGATCACGGCGCGTAACCCGGTTCACGCCGCATTGTCGCTGGTGCTCGCATTTTTCACCGCCGCCTGTTTATGGATGATGTTGCAAGCGGAATTTTTGGCGATCACGCTGGTGCTGGTTTATGTCGGCGCGGTGATGGTGTTATTCCTATTTGTGGTGATGATGCTCGACATCAATATCGACCAATTGCGCGAAGGTTTCTGGAAATATTTTCCGCTTGGCCTGACGGTTGCGGTGCTGATGGTGATCGAGATGGGCATGGTGTTTGCCCACAAACACTTTAGCTTGGAGAATCTGCCGACGCCGGCTTCCAAGTCAGCGGACTACAGCAACACGGCGGAATTGGGTCGCGTGCTTTACACCGATTATGTTTATCCGTTCGAAATTGCCGCGGTGATTTTGCTGGTCGCGATCGTTGCCGCGATTGCGTTGACCCTACGGCGCCGCAAGGAAACCAAGTATCAAAACCCCGTGGAACAAGTTCGCGTTAAGCGCGCCGACCGGATTCGCATCGTCAAAATGCCAAGTGCGAAGACGAGCCAGGAGCCATGATCTCGCTTTCGCATTATCTGATTCTTGGCGCGATCCTGTTCGCCATCAGCATTGTCGGTATTTTCCTGAATCGAAAAAATGTCATCATTTTATTGATGGCTATCGAGTTGATGTTGCTGGCGGTCAACATGAACTTCATCGCGTTCTCACATTATCTGAACGACATCGCCGGACAAATTTTCGTGTTCTTTATTTTGACCGTCGCAGCGGCGGAATCCGCCATCGGTCTTGCGATTCTCGTCGTGTTATTCCGTAACCTGAATACCATCAATGTCGACGACCTCGACCGGCTCAAGGGATAAGCGAAAGTGAAGCCCTTGTTGCTCATCGTCCCCTTTGCGCCGTTACTCGGAGCGATCGTTGCCGGTTTATTCGGCCGCGTCATCGGCCGCAGCGCCAGCCATCGCATCACCATTGCTCTGATGATCGTGTCGTGCGTAGCCTCGTTCATGGTTCTGCACGACGCGGTGAACGGCTATCGTTTTAACGGCAACTTGTATACCTGGATGATCAGCGACGGCGTGCGCTTCGAAGTCGGATTTTTGATCGATGCGCTGTCGGCAATGATGATGGTGGTCGTGACCTTCGTCGCGCTGATGGTGCATATTTACACCATTGGCTACATGCACGAAGATCCGGGCTACTCACGCTTCTTCAGCTATATATCGCTGTTCACGTTCGCGATGTTGATGCTGGTGATGTCGAATAATTTCTTGCAGTTGTTCTTCGGCTGGGAAGCGGTTGGATTGGTTTCCTATTTGCTTATCGGTTTTTGGTACACCCGTCCGACAGCGATTTACGCCAATTTGAAAGCGTTTCTCGTCAATCGAGTCGGCGACTTCGGTTTTATTCTCGGCATTGGCCTGGTGCTGGCGTATTTCGGTTCGATGGATTACGCAACGGTGTTCAATCGCGCGCCGGACATGGCGGGCAAAACCATCGAGCTTTTCTCAGGTACGCCGTGGCTGCTGATGACGGTGATCTGCATTTTGCTGTTCATCGGCGCGATGGGCAAGTCGGCGCAATTTCCGCTGCACGTCTGGCTGCCGGATTCAATGGAAGGCCCAACGCCGATTTCCGCGCTGATTCACGCGGCAACCATGGTGACGGCCGGAATTTTTATGGTCGCACGCATGTCGCCGCTATTCGAGATGTCCGATACGGCGTTGTCGTTCGTGCTGGTGATCGGCGCCATCACCGCGCTGTTCATGGGTTTCCTCGGCATTGTGCAGAACGACATCAAGCGTGTCGTCGCCTATTCGACATTGTCGCAACTCGGCTACATGACCGTCGCCCTCGGCGCGTCGGCCTACCAAGTAGCGATCTTTCACCTGATGACGCATGCCTTTTTCAAAGCGCTTTTATTTCTCGCCGCTGGTTCGGTGATCATGGGCATGCACCACGATCAAGACATCCGCAATATGGGCGGTTTGCGCAAATGCATGCCGATTACCTGGATCACCGCGCTGGTCGGATCTCTCGCGCTAATCGGCACGCCTTTCCTATCGGGCTTTTACTCGAAGGACAGCATTATCGAAGCGGTGGGTATGTCGGAAATTCCCGGCTCTGGTTTTGCGCATTTTGCTGTTTTGGCCGGGGTGTTCGTCACGGCCTTCTATTCCTTTCGCATGTATTTTTTGGTGTTCCACGGCAAGGAGCGCTTTGGTCAAAGTCATGGGCATCACGCTACTGATCATCACGGACAACGCGGC
>JANNFT010000503.1:0-2866 GCA_031380185.1 Pseudomonadota bacterium | reverse complement strand
GGCGCCGCCGTCGACGCGCAATTCCGTGAGTTTAAGCATCGCATCATTTTGCATCGCGTCGAGTACGTCCGCGACTTGATGGGCGATGCCTTCCAGCGCAGCGCGCGCCAAGTGCGCCGCAGTCGAGCCGCGGGTCAGGCCGAGAATCGCGCCACGCGCGTGCGCGTCCCAATGCGGCGCCCCCAATCCGGTTAGCGCCGGCACGAGATAAACGCCGCCGTTATCGGGCACGCTCGCCGCTAAAGCTTCGATCTCAGCCGACGCGCGGATAATGCCGAGCCCGTCGCGCAACCACTGCACGATTGCGCCCGCTACAAACACGCTGCCTTCCAGTGCATAACTCAATTTCCCGCCCATATTCCACGCGATGGTCGTCAACAATTTCTGCCGCGATACGACCGGTTTTTGCCCGGTATTGAGCAACATGAAACAGCCCGTGCCATAGGTATTTTTCGCCATTCCCGGCGTGCGGCACATTTGACCAAAAAACGCTGCTTGTTGGTCGCCGGCGATTCCGGCGATCGGTATGGGCGTCGTGAATGTGTCCGCACTGGTCGCACCGTAAATCGCGCTCGACGCTTTCACCGCTGGGAGTAACGCACGCGGAATGTCGAATAGCCTCAGAAGCTCATCGTCCCAATCGCCACGCTCTATGTTGAACAACATAGTCCTCGCCGCATTGCTCGCGTCTGTGATATGCAAGACGCCACCGCTAAGTTTCCACGCGAGCCAGGTATCGACCGTGCCGAACGCAAGTTCGCCTGCCTCTGCACGGCGGCGACAATCGGGGACACACTCCAGTAACCAGGCGAGCTTCGTCGCCGAAAAATAAGCGTCAAGAACCAAACCGGTTTTCTTTTGAATCGAATCCGCGTGACCACGAGCGCGAAGTTCGTCGCATTTCGCAGCCGTGCGCCGATCTTGCCAAACGATGGCGTTCGCGACTGGTCTACCCGTCGCGCGTTCCCACAGGATCGTCGTCTCGCGTTGGTTGGCGATGCCGATCGCCGCGACATCTTGAGCGCTCACACGCGCCTTCGCCAGCGCTTCATGGGCAACGCTAATTTGGCTAGACCAAATCTCCTCCGGATCGTGCTCAACCCAACCCGGCTGCGGAAAAATTTGACGAAATTCTTTTTGCGCTATCGCAACGATTTCGCCATCATGATTGATTACGATTGCCCTCGAACTGGTGGTTCCTTGATCGAGCGCTAGGATGACTTTCATTTTACGACCTTGTGATCGAACCGCCCGGTCTCAAGAAATTGCGCCGCCTGCTCGGCAACCTTTGGCGAAAATAACATCTCGGAATGACTGACGTGCAGCGAAATGGAATCCCTCGCTCCGGGAACTTCCGTTTCCGCGACCGCAATCGTACCGTCGTTGGGTGTCGGCAAATTCGCGACCAGGCGTCCAAGCCCGACACTACGCGTGCCGGCGATAACGCCGATCTCATAACGCTGCGAAACATCCGGCTTGGGTCGCGTCAGCCACTGAAGAATACTTTTTCCAACCATGGTTTGGCCTAACGACGTCCTCAATAATCCTCGTGCGGCGTGAATGTCGCGATACGGTGAGCCAACAACGACCACGCGACCGATGCGCTCATCGGCGTGTTCGTGCAACATCTGCAGCGCCAGTAAACCGCCCATACTGTGGCCGACGATGTGGATGCGTTGCGCCACAACGGATCGGATGAACGCGAACAGTTGCGCCGCGTTGTGCGACAAATCGTGATGAACCGACGGATAGGAAAAACTGCGGGTCTGGTAACCCATATGCGCGAAGCGTGAACGCAACACCGTCATGGCGCCGCCGGTCAGCCAAAGGCCGTGAACTACAATCACCATGTGATGTTCTAGGTGCTTCAATTTTTCTTCGGGCTTATTTCGTTTCTACTCGTGTTCGTATGAAGGTACGCCAACTCTAACACCTCGAAGCAACTGCCCGATGCAGCGCACAGTGCGCCCTGCAAGAGAGGGTAGGCTTAGCGTCATAAAACAAGCAATTTCTCGATAATAAAATCTTGATAGTTCAACACTTATGCCTTGCCAAGATAACGATACAATGAGATTGTTCAACGCAACCGTATGATACCCGCAGGAATACAAATCGGTCATGGCTAATCAATACGGCTTGCTGCGCGAAAAACGCTTTTTACCATTTTTTCTTACGCAATTCCTCGGCGCGTTCAACGCCGCTGGCGCTGCGCGGGCTGTGAGGTAGTTTTTTCAGCCGCATGGGCGCTAAGGCCATGAGCCGATTTTTTCCGCGCGGCATTTCTTCTAAGATCGCGTTGGTCGCGGGCGCAGCGATCCCACCGGGCCAAGTAGCACGGGACACACTGCAAGCCACCGTGCAAGCACTGCGCGGTGATTGGAAATGATTGCTGAAGGTAGGGTGCATTCATGCACCGAATCGCAATGGTGCATAAATGCACCCTACTGCGCCGCGAGCCCCACCAGGCTTGCCGCTGCGCGCAAGTCGCGCCGGACACATTGCGCGGCGATTGGAAATGATTGCCGAAGGTAGGGTGCATTCATGCACGGAATTACAACGGTGCATGAATGCACCCTACCGCGCCGCGAGCCTTATCACGCTTGCCTCTCCAAGCATGCCGTGCTGCAATGCAGCATCGATGCGCCTGTCCGGCATGCCGAAAAAAGATAGAATGTCGATAGCAAAATTAAAGATCAAATTTTTACCATGGCTGATATTCAAACCTTGCGGCGCATCCTGAAAGAAAGCAAAATCATCGCGATCGTCGGCCTCTCGGCGCAATGGCATCGGCCGAGCAATTTCGCCGCGAAATATATGATCGATCACGGCTACACTGTTATTCCGGTGAATCCGCTTTACGACGAAG
>JANNFT010000105.1:0-2701 GCA_031380185.1 Pseudomonadota bacterium | reverse complement strand
CAGCCCATGGTCAGCGAGGCCATTAGCCACGACGAATGTGTCGTCAGGACATTGATCGGGCGTGACAGATTTTGGAACGTCCGGATGTGCCGCTCGTGCAACATCGCATCGTTCGACCAATCTTTGATTGCGTGGATCGTCGGCACTTTATCGAACAGTTGCAGCAGTGTATCGAACGCGTAGCCGAGCCCGCTGACCATCGGATACTGGAACGCGATGATCGGTAAATCGGTGGCGTCGGCGATGCGTTGGTAATGCGCCATCGCCATTTCCGGCCGAAGCTGCCCGCCCATCGACATGCTGTTCGGCGGGAAAACCAGCAGCGCGGAAGCGCCTTCCTTTGCCGCCATCGCGGCGATTCGCGCAGCCTCGATGCTGCCGTCGGCATAGACGCCGTTGATCAGCGGCACATGGTCGCCGACCTCGGCCAAAGACGCCGCGAGAATTTGCTGTTGCTCTTCGAACGAGCACGCGTGAACTTCAGACGCATGGCCGTTGACCGTTACCGCCGCCACGCCATCGACCAACGCGCAATCGCGCAGATGTTTGCGCGTCTGGCGCAGGTTGATGCTCATGTCCGTGTTGACGGCAAGCAGCGTTGCCGGGATGACGCCGGCGGGACGAAAATTTCGGAATCGAGGCATCGGTTTCTCCTGTGGTTCGATTGGCTGCAAAATCAAATTGTATCGCGATGGGGTGGGGGTGGCCATGCCTTGCCAGCAGGCAAGCGGGGTAAGGCTCGTGGCGCCTCGATAACATTATAATTGCATCTAGTCATATGCATGATATGGCCGATGAACTTCACGTGGGACGAAACCAAGCGGCATGCGAACATTGCCAAGCATGGTCTCGATTTTGCCGACACAGAAAAAGTGTTCGCCGGGCCGATCTATGCGAAAGGCAGAAAGCGATGAGACAAACCTGTATTACCAAAACGCCGGCTACTTTTGACGACGATGCGCCCAAGCTCACTCAGGCGTGGGCACGGAGAACGTTAGCCGGGCCGGGTGGCAGTCCGTGCTAAGTGCGCGCATCGGCAAGCAACGCATCAGCATCATGCTCGACACGCCCATCATCGAGCATTTCAAAGCGGGGGCAGGCGAGCGCGGCTATCAAACGCTCATCAACGATGCGTTACGTCGCGCCGTCGACGGTGAGCATTTCGTGGAGGAAATGCGTTCGGTCATTCGTGGGGAATTGACGAGTTTGGTAGGTCGCAAGAAGAATCCCGCGTAAGGCACACTCGGTACGTCAATAAGCGAGAGAGGATGAAACACTCAGTTGATGGGTCAATCGCACTGTGAGAGCAATTTTACCGCGACCGGGAACAATCGCACTTGAGTTCATGAGCATCACTAAGTTATAATCAATGGCTTAGCGAGAAAAGTGAATAGTGTGGAACTAACCGGAGAAGTACGATGACAGCAACGACCGCGCAGAAAGCGCAGATTATTAAAGATTATCAACGGACTGGAAACGATACCGGTTCGCCCGAAGTGCAAGTTGCATTGATGACCGGCCGTATCAATGAATTGACCGGCCATTTCAAAACCCACGTCAAGGATTTCCATTCGCGCCGCGGCCTCTTGATGTTGGTAAGTAAGCGCCGCAGTTTGTTGGACTATTTGAAGCGCAAAAACGTTGAGGGCTACAAAGCCTTGATCGAACGTCTCGGCATCCGCAAGTAAGCGCGGCGAGCCATAGCAATCACGAGCACGAGAGCCTGCATAGCCAGGCTCTCGTGCATTTAAGACCACTCTTCGTGGCGCGTCGTTTCGAGTTGCGAAAATAACGTCCAAGCTACGCGCCGCACGACAATTAAGGAAGATATTGTGAATCCCATTAAAAAATCATTTCAGTACGGCAAGCATACCGTCACGTTGGAAACCGGCGAACTCGCGCGCCAAGCAGACGGTGCAGTGTTGGTGAGCATTGACGATACGGTCGTGCTGGTCACCGTTGTCGGCGCCACGGGCGCCAAAGAAGGCCAAGATTTTTTCCCGCTTACTTGCGATTATCAAGAGCGTACTTACGCCGCAGGCAAAATCCCCGGTGGATTTTTTAAACGCGAAGGTCGTCCCTCGGAAAAAGAAACGCTGACCTCGCGCTTGATCGATCGGCCGATGCGTCCGCTGTTCCCGGAAGGTTTTTACAACGAAGTGCAAATTATCGCGACGGTGTTGTCGGCGAATCCGGATATCGATCCGGACATTGCCGCGGTGATCGGCGCATCTTCTGCGGTGGCGTTGTCGGGCATTCCGTTCGACGGCCCGATCGGCGCGGCGCGGGTAGGTTACATCGACGGTCAATATGTGTTGAATCCGTCGGCTGCCGAACTGAAAGAATCCAAACTTAACTTAGTCGTTGCCGGCACCGATGTCGCGGTGCTAATGGTTGAATCGGAAGCGAACGAGTTGTCCGAAGAAATCATGTTGGGCGCGGTCGTGTTCGGCCACGATCAAATGCAAGCGGCGATTAACGCCATTAACGACCTGGTCGACGAAGGCGGCAAAGATGCCTGGGACTGGACCGCGCCGGCGAAAGATCAAACCCTGGTCGCGCGCATCACCGAAATGGCGGAAGCCGATTTGCGCGAGGCTTATGCGATTCGCCAGAAACAGGCGCGCACCATTCGCGTCGACGAAATTCGCAGCAAAGTGATGGCGGAACTTCTGACGGCCGCGACCGATTTGAATCACGC
>JANNFT010000089.1:0-12771 GCA_031380185.1 Pseudomonadota bacterium | reverse complement strand
CTGCTGTTGTTGCTGAGGCGCCGATAACGACCGGCGCGGAGTCTTGTTCCTGCCGGGGTTTGGTTGCAAAGGCAAGCTGGGCGCGGACCTTGCGGCATCACAAGTGGAAGTTGTTTACTCACCTAGTGCGCGGACACGTTGCATTGATTGTGCGACGATAGAGCGAGCGAAATGAGTTACTATTCGTGGCCAAAAGGTACGTACAATTTTGGGAGAAGGGATACATGGTGTTACGCTGGCGCTCGTCGATTGAGCGACTGATGTTGCTGGGACTGGTGCTACTCATTGGCATCGGCAGCTTAAGTTTTGTCCCGTTATTCTACTTGTTGCGGTCCGTGCAAACCAGCTTCGGCGAATTGACCATCCATGCCAAGGTGCTAAGCGCGGCAGCCTATGAGATGGAGATCAACGTCGTTGGTACAGCTCAGGGCGTGCTGAATTACCTTGAATCGGGCGCGCCGGCGTCGCGTCAGCGCGTCGATAAAGGCGAATTCGATTTTTGGACTTTTCATAAGCGCTACGCCATGCTTGCCGGTACGGCTCGGGAGCGCGCGTTTGGTGAGCAGATAGCAGACCGATACCGGGCCTTTGTCGCTTTGGGGCGCACTTTGATGCAAGACTGGGATCAGCAACGCGTCGAGGTCGCCAAGCTTGAACTGCTAGAGGAGCGACTATTCGGATATCTCCCAGGTGGCGAGTCAAGCGCTATTAATCTCTCTTTCGCCGGCGCGGCGCTGGTGCGCCCGACCCTGCTGTATATCAATCGCGCAACCGCATTGGGCAAAGAGGAAAAGCAAACGCTCGACGCGCCGCCGGAGCGCATGTCGATGGAGCCCCAGCAGTTGCTTGACCAAGTCGAGGCAATGGGCGTCGATGCGGCGCCATTGGCGTCGCGCGACCATGCCCTGAACTTGCAATTATTGCTGCGCGACGCGGTGCGAATCGTTCCGCGCGTTATGGACGAGCGCCATCGATTCAAAGGTAATGAGCGTCGCTTCACGGCGTTGCGCAGCGAATTGGATAACTTGCTCGACGAGGGATTACAGCCCCTCGCCGAGCAGTCTCTCAGCGTCGCCGCGCAAACCGCCAACGACAGTGTAAAGGTAGCGTCATATATTGTGCTCGGCATGCTCGCCACCTATGCGATGGTCGGTTTCTTCATCGGGCGGCGTCTGCTGCGCGCGGTCGGCGTTCCGTTAAAGAAACTGGTCGATGCGACCGATCACGCGACGCGGGGCAATCTGAAATTTCGCGTGGCGCCGATGCGATTTAATGAATTCGACGTTGTCGGAAATCGTTTTAATTTGATGCTTCAGACCTTGGAGCAGACCACGGTCTCAAAGCAACGTCTAGAAACCGCGCAGCACGAATTGCAACAAGTCAATGCGACACTTCGCGCCGAGATGAACGATCACAGCCGCTCGCAACGGGCGTTGCGTCATTCACAAGAGCGTCTGCGCGCTCTGGCGGCGCATCGGGAATCGGTCAGAGAAGAAGAGCGTCGCCGCATCGCACGGGAAGTACACGACTCGTTGGGAAGCGCCCTAACGGCGATTAAGATGCAACTGGGTTTGGCTATGAGTGCGATTAGCGACAACTCCGATTATCAAACCGCCGCAACGCGGATCAATGAAGCAGACACCGTCGCCAGTGGGGCCACGACGGCGGTGCGCGCCATTATCAACGACTTGCGGCCGAGTGCGCTTGATCATTTAGGTGTTTGGCCGGCGATCGAACAACAATTAGAGGACTTGCAACGGCTCAGCGGGCTATCATGCGAATTGGATATTGCCGAAGACGTAGAGCGCATGCAACTATCGACCCAGGAAGCGATCGCAATTTTCCGAATTGTGCAGGAGGCGCTTACCAACGTTGTCAAACATGCACGTGCACGCAACGTGCGTATCACGGCGCGCCTCGATGACAATAGTCTAGAGCTAGGCGTTCGGGACGATGGCGTCGGATTTTTTCCGGAATCGTCAAGCCGGACCGGGTATGGGCTATTGGGGATGCAAGAGCGCGCGTTTCAGCTCGGCGGCAATTTGAGCATGGCGGCGGCGCCGCAGAGTGGTACGTTGGTTTTATTGGTTATCCCACATAACGCAGTCCCGCAGGCGAGATGAAAACACGCATTTTGATGGTCGACGATCACGCCGTTGTGCGTGGCGGGCTGCGGCTCATGATCGAGCAAACCGATGACCTCATGGTGGCAGCGGAGGCTGCGAGCGCCCATGAGGCGCTTGGGCTGGCGCGCCTGAACGAATTCGATGTCGCGCTGGTCGATATCGCGCTACCCGATGTCAGCGGGATGGACTTGCTTAAGCGCTTGCGCGCGCAATATCCTAAGCTTGCGATCCTAATGCTGAGCATGTATTCGGAAAATGTCTACGCCGTTCGAGCCCTGCGCCAGGGCGCCGCCGGCTATCTGCCGAAAGACACGCCGCCGGCCGCGCTACTGGCGGCGATCCGAAAAATCGCCGCCGGCGGTAAAGTTGTCCCCGTCTCACTGCTCGATCGGCTCGCCTCCGAAGTTGGCTCGCGGCAGAAATCCGGGCACGAGGCGCTTTCCGATCGGGAATTAGAAGTTCTGCGAATGATCACCGCCGGTCAAGGCTTGAGCGAAATCGCCGAGGCATTACATCTAAGCCCGAAAACCGTAACAACTTACCGCGCACGAATCTTGGAAAAAACCGGGCTGCAAAGCACCGCCGAACTCGTTCGCTACGCACTCGAGCAAGGGCTGCTGACCTAGGAGTGTGCCGGCACGGCGCGGTTGGCGTAGGCGAAACCCTACACTACTTTGTCTGCTAATCTCTGACACACGACTCGACCGGATACCTGATATCGACGAATTGCGGCGATGCCTAGAATTCGCCGTATGATGTCCGCGATACCCGACGTGCCGCAAGATAGCCCATTTCAACCCGGTGGCGGGTTGCGCAAATTGCAAGTCTTGCTGGTTGATGACAGCGCGGACATTCGGCTGATACTGCGCGAACGCATCGCGAAATTCGCCGGACTCGAAGTTTGCGGTGAAGGAACCAGTACGGCGACGGCGATTGCGCACATTCAATCGCTTGCGCCGGATGTCGTGATCTTGGATATTCAACTGGACAATAGTAATGGGCTCGATGTCTTGCAGTATGTGTCGGTTCACGCTGCCCAGATCAAGGTTATTGTATTCAGCAACTACTCCCAAGCGGTTTTTCGCCGGCAGTTTCTGAGCGCGGGCGCCTATCAGTTCTACGACAAGACCAGTGAAGTTGATCTCATGTACGCGGCGTTGGAGTACTTGTCTCGAACGACGCAGGTGCGCGCCGTCACCGGCACATTCGCGCCAAGTCAGCCAAACAGTGCTCCACTAGCGCCCCCGAGCCGCAAAGACCAGTTGTTGGCGGCATTGGACGCCGATCGTTGGACCGACCAATTGCAGCTTTACTACCAGCCGATTGTCAGTCTCGGCACGGGAACACTACAAGAGTTCGAAGCTCTACTGCGTTGGACGCATCCGACCCTCGGTAGCGTGGAGCCAGACGAATTTATCCCGCTCGCAGAGGCGACCGGCGCGATACGCAAGGCCGGCGCATGGGTGCTGCGCACCGCGTGCGAACAACTCGGCCGCTGGCAGCGTGCGGGGAACCCACAACTGCGAATGAGCTTCAACGTTTCGCCGATCGAACTCCAGGACCCCGATTTCGTCACCAGAACCAAGCGAATTATTGCCGAGCACGGCATTCATCCGGACAACCTAACGATGGAGGTGACTGAAAGCATCTTCATCGAGGATACCGCGCAGTTAGTCCGGGTCACCGAACAGATACGAAAACTGGGCATCAGACTGGTACTCGACGACTTTGGCACGGCCTACGCCTCGCTGCGTTTGTTGCGTTCAATGCCATTCGATCATCTCAAGATCGACCGCAGCTTCATGGCTGACATTACCCACCCGGACGATAAGGCGGTGTTCGTTCGCGCCATCTTGGACATGGCAAACGGCCTCGGCTTAGCGGCCGTTGCCGAGGGCATCGAATCGTCGGCACAGGCGGAGTGGTTGACCAAAAATGGATGTCAGTATGGCCAAGGTTACTTTCTCGGCCATCCGCTACCGGCCGATGCAATCGAACGGGATTGGCTGCAACGTGGCGCGATAATCCCAAATAACCGTCGTATTTCGGCGCCACACATATAAGGGTGAGGGACATGAACAATACAGATTCTTACGAGTTTCTGCGGTCGCGTGGACAAACGCACCCAGTATTTGCGGTGGACGTACGCCGTAAGGAAGATGTTGTGATGCTGCTGCAAGTATTATTCTCGAGCATCGAAGCGAAGACTACGCAGCCGTCGGCCTACGCCCATAGCGGCGATGTTTGAACCGGCTGAACTGCGACTTACCGATGCGCTGCGCCGCGCCTGTGAAGCGGCGCTGCAACGATTGGTCAACGAAACATCGGGTGTTACCGCCGCGGTCGTCGTAACGTCGGACGGCTGCGAAGTCGCTTCCGTCCTACCTAGCGAGGCCTCGGCGCCGAAACTTGCGGCGATGACCAGTTCGATACATGCGCTCGGCGAAGCGGTCGTCGCAGAAGCGCTACTCAGGCGTTGCCAAAACGTAGTGATCGAGGCCGAGACCGGCAACGTGGTCATGCTGGCGATCCCGGAAAGTCAGGGTACGTTACTGTTGACCGTAATCGCCAGTAAGCGGGCGATTCTCGGACACTTACTATGGTCGTGCCGGACCTGCACAACCAGCATTAGTTATTGGCTCAAACCGTAAACTGGTCCAGACAAAAATGAAACTAACAATCAGTGGCTCTCAGATTATCGGTAAGCGCGATCTCCAAGAGGATGCGTTCTATTTCGACACCCGGGTTGATGATGGCGGTCAACAGATTGCGCTCGCGGTGCTTGCCGACGGCGTCGGCGGTCACGGTAGTGGCAACGTCGCCAGTCAACTCGCTGTCAGCGCCTTCGCCGACTATGTCTGGGCCGCAATCGGAGACGCCGCTACCAAAGCTCATTTCGCGCCGGTCGTCATGCCGGGATATTTCGATGCGGAACTTGATCAATTCGTGGCGGGGTTGGCAGATCGGGTTGCGCAAGCGCTAAGACATGACGACAGCCCGCGCGGTGTTGAGTGCCTGGAAAATCCTGCCGTAGTGTTGATGGGCGCCTTGTGTTTCGCGAATGACCAGTTAAATGCCGAGAAGTCACGCTTGGTCGACCGTGAGGCGATGGCTTGCACGCTAGTAGCGGTGCTGGCGCACGACGCTAAGTTTTGGTGGATCAGCGTCGGAGACAGTCACGTGTACTTAGTGCGCGATCGAAATCTTGAGAAGAAGAATGCGGTTCACGATTACGGTTCCATCCTCGATGCAAAGGTTGCCGCCGGGGAACCGGTCAGCGATGCGGAAGCGCACTATTCGCGCAAAACCCTAGTCAGTTCCGTGTCGGGGGATGCGTTGACTCTCATCGATTGTCCGGACGAGCCGATGCGCCTACGCGACGGCGACTGTATCGTGCTCGCCAGTGACGGCTTGAACGGCCTATCAGCGGCGCGGATCGTGTTCCAGCTCGTTTCCAGCGAAGGCGCGCAAAGCAGCGCTGTTGCGTTGCTTGATGCCGTGCAACGCAGTGCACATCCTCGGCAAGACAATACAACCGTGGTGGTGATGCAATGTTTGGCGCCGGACGTTGTCGCAGGCGACTATCCTACCAAAGGAGACCCCCGGCTTTGCCGGGGAGGCAGTAGAAGCTTGACAGAAGAGGGGGTCCATCGAGGAAACTCCGAAGCGTGAGCCGCCAAAGCACACGACAAGAGGAGTTTCACGATGGACGAATTTGAAAGCCTAAGCCATACGAAATGGGAGTGCAAATACCATGTAGTGTTCATACCCAAGTGTCGCAGGAAGACGTTATACGCTCAACTGAGGCAGCATTTGGGAGAAGTGTTTCGCCGGCTGGCGCTGCAAAAAGAGAGTCGGATTGAAGAAGGCCACCTGAAGCCCGACCACGTGCATATGATGATAGCGATTCCGCCGAAGTACGCGGTATCGCAAGTCGTTGGGTATATCAAGGGCAAGAGTGCAATACATTTGGCACGGGTGTACGGGGAGAGGAAGCGCAATTCCGTCGGCCGACATTTCTGGGCACGAGGCTACTTTGTGTCCACGGTGGGTCGTGATGAGGAACTGATTCGAGCGTATATTCGCAACCAGGAGCAAGAGGATCAGCGATTGGAGCAACTGAACCTATGGCGCTAACCCGGCACCGACAAGGTGCCACAAGAGAATCGGGGCCGCGTTAGCGACCCCCGTTTAAGCCGTTTTGAGCGGCTCACACTTTAAAGCCCCCGGCTTTGCCGGGGGATACTTACAGATACAAGGATCGGGCAAACTTAAACGGGACAAGGAATAACGAGAGCGGTTCGAAACGCTGTCAATTGCGTGCATATGTATGCGCCGGATAAAACGCCGGATGGCGACCTGTTTATGGTTCGCAATATCGGCAATCAGCGAGCAAAAAGACTTCGTTCGATTTTAGGAGGAAGCCATGGGCGCACTCATACGTTCAAGGCAAGCTAGCCAAGCCGTGCAGCTAGAGGCCGTAGTGCAGGGGCAGCAATACCTGACATTTTCCGTTGCGGGTGAACTGTTTGCTATTCCGATTTCTCCGATCAAGGAGCTTGTCGAATACCACGCGCCGACCGCTGTGCCGATGATGCCGCCGTTTATCCGCGCTAAGGAAGCTGCGGCGAGTGCTGCTAAAACCCAGCAGGTCTCGAACGCGGAAATGAAAGGAAATTTTGCCGACGGCTTACGATGGGAATCCGCTGACAAGAAGCATGCCCTCAGCGTAAATCGACGCTTTCAATTTGACTATCGCGATTTCAGTGGGAATGACGCGATCGCCGCCGATACGTTCGACGTGCGCACTGCCCGGCTCGGCGTCGCCGGGAAGTTTTGGGACTTCCGCACTTTTGACGTTACCGCCGACTTCGGCGCGCTTGCCGCGGACTCCCATTTGGATGTCGCCTGGTTAAACGTAGCTTAGTGGAAACCCGTACAGTTTCGTTTTGGACAGTTCAAGATGCCGATGAGTGTCGATCAACTTACCAGCTCGCGATTCATCGACTTTCACGAACGTTCGATCTTGAATGATTTTATTCCCGGTAAAGAGCGTGGCGTCATGCTGCATGGCGAGCCCAAGAAAGGCATCTTTTATGGAGTAGCCGTTTCGACGGGACAAGGTAAGAACAACAACGAGACCAATAACCTCGTCGACAGCAATGACTTTATCGGTCGGGTTGGCGTCAACATCGCGGAGCTAATCGGCCAGCAAGGCGCCGTCTATCATTTGGCCGGCGCCTACAGCACGGGTAAGCTTCCTGCTAGCACCACGGTAAGCGGGCGCACTGAAGCTCGCGGTACCACTTTCTTCACCACCCAGCCATTTGGCGGAGCCGACACCGAGCGTGAGCGCCGTTTGCTTGAAGCCTCGGTTGCCATCGGCACGCTGAAAATTCAGAGCGAATACTTGAATATTAATTTCAGCGGTGCAGGCTATGACAAGGACATTACCGTGTGGTATGCGAGTGTCGGCTGGCTGATCACTGCCACTGATGAGGAAACCGCCATCACCTTGCGGGCATGGTTTGATTTCTAGTTTGTCATCCCGACCGGCGATTCAAATATCCGCCGAGGCGGAAAAGGTTGGAACAATTTACGCCGTTGCCGCTTGGAGAAATGGTTTCGGATGGGTTACGCCGGCGACGATCCGATTCGTGACACAATCAATCAATGTATAGTGCCGTTTCGGCCGAAACATTTTCGATTAGCCATAAACTTGGTGAGACATTCAGTAAGATTGTCGACTCGCCTACACATGAATAAATTGAAGACGATGGCCATGACGTAGATTATCTTTATATACAATAGCGGTCTTCGGCGTCTTCGAAAAAAGCGACGCCACGAGAATACAACCGGGAGAGTCACTTAATGAATTTTCGTAAACTATCGGCCGCATTTGTCGCCGTCGCCGTTGGCCTTGCCGCGCCTTCAGCAGCGCGCGCTGAAGAAACTGTCCGTATCGGCTGGCTTTCCTCGCTCACGGGTGCGCTGTCCTCGGCGGCCATCGCGGAAAATCAGGGCGTGCAATTCGCTGTTGAAGAAATCAACCAGGCCGGTGGCATCAACGGCCGCAAGATCGAACTCGTTACATACGATACGCAGGGCGATCCGACCAAGGCGGTGAACTTCGCGCAACGTCTCGCATTCGTCGACAAGGTGCATTTTGTCATCGGACCGGTGAATTCCGGCGAATCGCTTGCTACAGTGCCGATGGTTGCGAAGGCCGGCATTCCTAATCTGATAATCGGCACTATCGACGAACTGGTCGATGCCAAAAAATATCCGCGCGCGTTCCGCGCTATCAACACCAACCGCCAGTGGATCGTCGCGGCCAATGACTTCGCGCTGAAGACCCTGAAGCGCTCAAAGATCGCGATTATCGGTGACACTTCCGGTTATGGTACGTCCAGTGCGAAGACCGCGGCGGATTTGCTGGAGAAGGCTGGCGTGAAGCCAGTCTTTTCCACGCTGGTCGACCCGAATAAGACCGACCTTAGCGACGAGCTTGCGAAGGCGAAGGCTGCCGGCGCTGACGTTGTGATGCCGTGGACCGCGGCGACGGGCTTGCTTGCTCGCTTGCTTAATGCGCGCGGCGACATGGGCTGGAAAGTGCCGATCGTGGGGCATTCGGCGATGATGGCGCCGGCGATTCGCAAGCTGTTAAACAAGCCTGAGTACTGGGCTGACGCTTATGCGGCGGGCTACGTCAGCACTACCGCTGCAGCAGACGGCAAACTGCCGGCGGCGACCAAGTCGCTGCTCGACCGCATGCGTCCGCGCCTGGGTGGCGCTGAGGTGGATTTCATGTTCTGGTGGGTCGCATTGGGTTACGACACCGTGCGCATCGTCCAACATGCCGTGAAAAAAGCCGGAGGCACAGATCCTGCTGCGATCCAGAAGGCACTCGAGACCACTGGCGAGCTGCGCGGTGTATACGCAACCTACGCCTGGACCGTGGACGATCACAATGGTTTTCCCGATATTGGCATCGTGATGAACTTGGCCGATAGCTTCAAGGACGGCGTCTACAAGGCCGCACACTAAGCCGCCGCGATGTTCGCCGTTCTCGTAACCGGCCTCGCGATTGGCGCGCTCTACGCTGCGACTGCGCTCGCTTACAACGTGATGTACTCAACGTCGAAAGTGCTGTCGGTGACCACCGGCCATCTCGCCATGTTGGGCGGCGTTTTCGGCGCCTGGTTTGTTACCAGCCTCGGCTGGCATCCGTTGTTCGCGCTGCCAGCGGTGCTTGTCGCCGGCGCGTTTGCCGGCTGGTTAACCGACGTAATTGCTATCCGCCGGGTGCTGAAGCGCAGCGACGAACATCTGTGGCTGCTCAGTACCCTCGCACTCGCCACCATCTTGCAACAAGCGGTTGGACTGTGGTGGGGTACAGAGCCAAAGCCATTTCCGCGATTGCTGCCGCAGGACTTCTCCGCCGGCATGGCTGACCAGAAATACTGGTTACCCATCATCACGACGCTGCTGATGGCAGCGGCGCTCGAACTATTCTATCGCCGCACGCTGTACGGAAAATTGTTCATCGCCATGTCCGAAGACACCTTTGCCGCGCGGGCGCGTGGCATCGAGACGGATCGCATCCGCGCCGCGTCCTTCGCCATCGCCGGCGCGTTGGGTGCGCTCGCCGGATTTGCGGCGGGGCAACTTACCTTTGCCTTCTTCGCGCTTGGACTGACGCTTACCCTAAACGGATTTATCGCGCTCGCCGTCGGCGGACTCGGCAGTAATATTGGCGCGCTGGTTGGCGGTGCGGCGCTCGGCCTGCTCAACGCGTTTTCGGCGAATCTGATCGGTGGCGAATACCAAAACACCGTCTCGGTCGGCGCGCTGATATTGATCCTACTGCTAAAGCCCGAGGGGCTATTTGGCGCCCGTAACGTGCGGCCGGTTTGAATACGCACACAAGGCGTTCGATCGCGGCGACGGTGGCGCTGTTAGCACTGCTCGCGACGCTGCCGTGGTGGGCGGGCGACCTGTACCAATTGCATCTCGCCGCGCTGATCGCCGCCTACTGGATTCTGGTCGCGGGCCTCAATCTCGTCGTCGGCTTCACTGGTCAGCTTTCTATCGGCCACGTCGGGCTGCTCGCGGTCGGCGCCTACGCGTTCGCAATTCTCGCCGGCCGCTATGAATGGTCGCCGTGGATCGCGTTGGCGGCTTCGGGTGGTATCGGCGGCGTCTGCGGACTGCTGCTCGGACTGCCTTCACTTCGGCTGCCGGGTTTTTACTTCGCGATGGCGACCATGGCGTTCGCGCTGATTATCGCGGAACTCTCGCTCGCGTTGGGCAATCTCACGGGCGGTGGTGTCGGCCTTAGCGTGCCAAGCTTTCCCGTGCCGTTTGACACCCCTGCTGGTTTTTATCTGTTACTGCTCGGAATTGCGATTCTGATAACGTGGCTGACTTGGAACGTCGCACGTTTTCCATGGGGACAAGCGTTGATCGCGATCCGCGACAATCCGGTTGCCGCGGAATCCGTTGGCGTTCCGGTGTTTCGTTTAAAGCTCGCGGTATTCGTGCTAAGCGGCATTACGGCCGGTCTGGCCGGTGCGTTGTTTGCGTCGTTGCAAAGCTATATCACGCCCGACACCTTTGTATTTGAACTGGGACTTTTCTTCTTCGTCTGTATCATCATCGGCGGCCGTGGCAGTATTCTTGGTCCGCTACTAGGTACGGCCATCCTCACCGCGCTGCCGGAATTAGTCGCGCCGCTCGCGAAGTTGGGTAACTTGTTCTACGGGCTGTTGCTGCTTGCCGTCGTGTTACTCGTTCCGGAAGGTATCGGTCGGTTGTTCGAGATATGGTTCGCTCGGCTGCGGCCGAAACAGCCCGCGAGCCACATTCTGCAACCCGATACAGCGCGACTTGCCGCCGCAATTCGCAATGGCCATCAACCATGAGCGCGCTCATCGCAGAGCGAGTCACTAAGCGCTTCGGTGGACTGACGGCGCTCGATCAAGTGTCGCTCACTGTCGTGCCGGGCGAAGTGCACGGGCTGATCGGACCGAACGGTAGTGGAAAAACGACTCTTCTCAATTTACTGTCGGGGTTTTATCAACTGGACGAAGGCGATGTCCGGCTCGATGACGAAGACCTTTCCGTCGCCACTGTGCAACGCCGTGCGCGGATTGGTATTGCCCGCACATTCCAGCAGCCGCGCTTGCTCGGGACCCAGACTGTGCTGGAGAATGCCATGCTCGGTGGATGGCGCGATCGGCGTACCGGGCTCCTAGCGACAGCGTTCGGTTTGCCACAGGTGCGTGCCGAGCAGCGTATGCTAAGCGAGCGCGCCAGCGAACTCTTGGCAGGTCTCGGACTCGCTCATGCAGTAGATCGTCGCGCGAATCTACTCGAGCACGCCGAGCAGCGTTTTCTCGAAATTGCGCGCGCACTGACCATGCGGCCGCGCTTCGTTCTGCTGGACGAACCGGCCGGTGGCCTCACCGGCGCCGAGATCGAGCGGCTGGGAGCGGTGATCCGCACGCTGCGCGACTGCGGCATTGGTGTACTGCTAGTGGAGCATCACACCGAATTCGTGTTCGGAATTTGCGACCGCGTCACTACGCTTAACCTCGGTAGCATGCTCTGTCATGGCACGCCGCACCAGGTGCGCAATGATCCCGAGGTCATTCGCGTGTATCTGGGGGCTTGAGATGAGCATGGTGCAAAACCCGGTTCGTAAGCTACTGGAGGTACACGATCTACACGTTGCTTACGCTAAGGCCGAAGTGGTGCATGGCGTGTCGTTCGTTGTCAACGCCGGTGAGTTTGTCGTACTGCTCGGGCGCAACGGCGCGGGTAAGAGCACGATCTTGCATGCTATATCCGGTTTGATTTCAAAACGCGCTGGCCGCGTGATTTTCGACGGTGCGGATATCTCCTCAGCGAGTCCGCGGGAAGTTGTACATGGGGGTGTAGTCCAGGTGCTAGAAGGTCATCGCGTGTTCCACGCGCTAACCGTGGAAGACAATCTGTTGATCGGCACCTACGTCCACACCCGTAATGGCGACCGCTCGAAACTCGATCGCATCTATACACTGTTCCCCGAGATCGCCGAAAAGCGCCACCAAAATGCGTCGCGCTTGTCCGGCGGACAGCAACAAATTCTCGCGGTCGCGCAAGGCGTGATCGGCGCACCGAAACTGTTGATTCTCGATGAACCTTCGGGCGGACTCGCGCCAATCGTTATCGATCGAATTCTCAACGTCGCCGCCGAACTGTGCCGCTCGGGCATGTCGATTCTATTGGTGGAACAGATCGTGGAGAAGGCATTGCGTCATGCGCATCGCTGTTACCTAATTGAGACCGGGCGTGTGGTCGGTTCCGGTCTCGCAAGCGAAATGATCGGCAGCGAGGCGCTACAATCGGTGTATCTTGGAAAGCCCCCTGTTTCGGCCGACACTGCGCACGGGCCTTGAACCGGGGGTTCATGGAAAGGAGTGAAACGACGAAGCAATCGCGTTTTTCTACGCCAAAAAACTCGAGATTGCTTCGTCGCAAAGAGCGCTCCTCGCAATGACCAATCTGAGGGGTAGGGTGGATCAAGCGAAGCGGATCCACCACAGCAGAAAAAAGAAACCGGCGAACGCGGTTCGCCACGGTGGATCCGCTGCGCTTGATC
>JANNFT010000071.1:0-2628 GCA_031380185.1 Pseudomonadota bacterium | reverse complement strand
AGGTTACCGCTGCACAATTGGCAGAGATCGAACAGGAGCGGCGTAAATCCGACGATGCCGCCGTGCGCCAAGTGGTGCCGGCGCCGGCCAGCGGTGAAGTCATCGATCTTAAGTTCACCTCGCCCGGCGCCGTGGTGCGCGCGGGCGAGCCGATCGCCGATATCGTACCGAGCGACGCGAAACTGATGATCGAGGCGCAAATTCGTCCGGAGGAAATCAACAACGTGCAGCGCGGTCAGCATGCGCGCATCAAGTTCACCGCGTTCAAGTATCGCAACACGTCGATGGTCACCGGCAAAGTCACCTATGTGTCCGCCGACCGCTTGATCGACCGCGCCAGCAATCTGCCCTACTACAGCGTGATGATCCTGGCCGATGTTGCTTCCGTCCAGGACGCCGGCAGCGAGCTCAAATTGCAAGCGGGCATGCCCGCGGAAGTTTATATCGACGGTTCCACACAGACCCCGTTGCAGTACCTGACCGCGCCGATCACGGCAACGATGAGAAAAGCAGCGCGGCAAATGTAATTTGATTTACATGGTCTGAATTGCGAAGCAAATCGAGCGGCGATGAAAATCGCCATTTAATGGGCGTGGCTTGAGGTGGCTGGGCTAAATGTTTAACAGAGCTACCCGCGCTGCGCGTAAATTCTTAAAGGATTAAATGTGATGAAAAAATCAATGTTGTATTCATCTGTTGCAAACCCAGGCCGGAGAAATTTTTTCAAAACGGGTTTTGCCGCAACCGGTACGTTACTGGTTTCGTCGAAGGCAGCGCAGGCGCAGGTCGCACCCATTATTCTGCCCAGTCCCGCCACCACGCCGTGGGTGCAAAGTCTGCCGGTCTATACGCCGAAACAAGCGGTCGACGGCACCCTGTCTCCACCGGCGACTGGCGCGCGACTCGAGAGCAGCGGCGAATGCGGGCGCGACAATCATCAAGCCTGGGGCCAATTTCCGCCGCTGAAATTCTACGAGATGCGGGTGAGCGCGGCGCAGCATCAGTTTCACCCCGAGTATCCCACGCAAACTATCTGGGGTTACGACGGCATCACGCCCGGTCCCTTGTTTCACGCCCGCTATGGCGAGCCTATCGTGGTGCGTATTCACAACGATTTGCCCGCCACCCTGCAAGGGCCGGGTTCGCCCGAGACTGCCACGCATCTGCACAATCTCCACACCCCCTCCACCAGCGATGGTTTCCCCGGCAACTATTACAGTGCAACCCAGCATGGACCGACATTAAGTGCGCCGGGCGGATTTCAGGATTACCACTATCCGAATGTTTATGCCGGTGTCGATGAGTATGGCGGTATAGGCGATCCGCGTGAGGGTCTGGGAACGCTTTGGTATCACGATCACCGCATGGATTTCACCGCGCCGAACGGGCTGCGCGGGCTGGCCGGGTTTTACCTATTGTTCGACCACATCGATTCCGGCAACGAGCTTGATCCTTCGCTTACCGCGTTGCGCTTGCCAAGCGGCAAATACGACGTGCCGATCATTTTTGGCGATCGCCGCTTCGACAGCGGCGGCCTCCTGTTCTGGGATCCATTCAGCCCCGAGGGTGTGCTGGGCGACAAAGTTGTCGTCAACGGCAAGATCGAGCCCTTCTTCAAGGTCGCGCGGCGCAAGTACCGCTTGCGCCTGCTCAATGGCGGGCCGACGCGCTTTTATGAGTTCTATCTGGTGACGCCCGGCAATGTGGTTCAGAGCTTCACCTACATCGCCAATGATGGCAACCTGTTGCCGAAGCCACTGCTGAATCAGACGCGAGTAAGGCTAGGCGTCGCCGAACGTGGCGATATTGTGGTTGATTTTTCTAAGTATCCGCTCGGCACTGAGCTTTATTTGGTGAATCGCCTGCGGCAAGACGACACGCGCGGGCCGAAGGACGTCAGAGCGCCCGGTACGCGAATCATGAAAATCATCGTCGATCGCGACGTGCCTGTAAATGAACCCGACATGAGCCAGGTGCCCCCCGATCTGCGCGAACTACCGCCACTACCCACGGCGGCGGAGATGGCTTTGTTGCCGGTGCGCCGCTTTGAATTTGGGCGGAAAAACGGACTCTGGACCGTCAACGACCAGCTATTCAACGTGAATTCCGCGCGCGTCAAGGTAAAAAAAGGCAGCGGCGAAATTTGGGAATTGGTCAATCTTTCCGGCGGCTGGTCACACCCGATTCATATCCATTTCGAAGAGGGCCGCATTCTTAGCCGCACCGCGAACGGCATCAGCGTGCCCATACCGGCTCACGAGCTGGGACGCAAAGACGTCTATGAGCTGAATAAGACGTCGAGTGTACGATTATTCATGCGTTTCCGGGATTTCACCGGCAGGTACGTCATGCATTGCCACAACACCGTGCACGAAGATCACGCCATGATGTTGCGCTGGGACATTGAGGACGACTAACCGGCGCAGCGACTGTCAACTAAATATATGAAAGGACTTCAAAATGACCACTAGACGTACATTACTGGCTGGTTTAGGCGCGGCAGCGCTGGGTTTGGCTGCCGGACGCACCGTGGCGGAAACTAACCGCCGCAATGGCCCGCGCGCCGACTATTTTCCTAACGTGACCTTGTACACCCACGAGGGCAAGGCGGTGAAGTTTTACGACGAC
>JANNFT010000498.1:0-7195 GCA_031380185.1 Pseudomonadota bacterium | reverse complement strand
TTTTTTGGAGTTTTCGCACAGCCTCGGCCAATTTGGTGAGGTCAGGCTTCCGAGGTCGCCGTCTGCGATGCGCGTAAACATTCCATTTGAAATGTAACTACAAACGTAGTAAAGTTTCACAATGGACTTTGAGCGGGACGCCAAGAAAGCCGCATCGACTCTTCGTAAACACCACGTGAATTTTGAAGATGCCGCTCGGGTGTTCCTTGATCCGAACCGTATCGAAACGTTTGATGGTCGGGATGCCTACGGCGAAGACCGCTGGAAAAACCGTAGGTTTAGTTGAACCGGCTTTACTGGCCGTGATTTATTCCATCCGTGCCAAGGACGGCGAGGTTATTCGATTGATTTCAGGGAGAAAGGCAGATGCCCATGAGCGCGCGCAATTCGGTGAAGTTTAAGCTTGACCCTAAGAAACCTGTTCCGCTGAGCGCGGCGCAACGTAAACGTCTGGCGGTCGTGGCAACGATGCCGGATGCCGAAATTAACTACAGCGATATTCCGCAACAACGAGGCGCTATCAAATGGACAAGGCCTGGCGCCTTGGTACCGTCTGAAAACAAGCAGCAGGTCACGCTGCGACTGGATGCGGATGTATTGAGTTTCTTTAAAGAGACTGGCAAGCGTTATCAAAGCCGGATTAACGCGGCGTTACGCGAGTACGTCAAAGCGCACCGCAAATCTCCGTAGATACGAGAATTGCCCTCCCTGCATTGCGTGGCCTGAACGTCTGTCCTTTCGCCAGGCCTAGAGTTAACTATTGTGCGTCTAGGACGGTTCCAGCGGCGGCTTTGCAGCAGCTTTCAAAATCGATCTGTATGTCTGCAATGGTTCTTAACATACGACGCGATAAAATCTAAGCCTGATAGTTAACAGGAAGCCGATCCTAGCCCAGACCCATTTCGATTTTCGCTAGGCCGGCCTAAACATCCGCCGCTCAAGCTTTGCGCCCGTAGTTCAACAGTCCCGTAGAGCCCTTGGGCGGATGTGCGCGGATCGCTTCTTCGTTTGGTTCGGTGCCCCAGCCCGGCCTATCGGGCAGGAGCAAATGCCCGTCGACGATTTCCGGGACGTGGCTGACGAGTTCATGATCCCATGCGATTCGATCGATGTCCGTTTCCATGATACGCAGGTTCGGCACGGCTGCCGAAAAGTGCGCGTTCATCATCGTGCATAGATGACCATAGAAGTTATGCGGCGCAACGTTGACCTCGTGCGCCTCGGCGCTTGCCGCGATTTTCATCGACTGCCAAACGCCATTCCACGGCGTGTCTATGATCGCAACATCCATCGATTGCTCGCGGAAATAAGGTAAGAACTCGCGCAGACCCAGCAGTGTCTCGCAGGAGCTGATGGGGTGTGGACTTTGTTGACGAATGTAGCGCAGGGCTTCAGGATTGTAGCTGTCGATTTCTACCCAGAAAAGATCAAGATGCGCGATCGCGCGCAAGATCTTCAGATAGCCTTCCGTCTTTGCGTTAAAGTTTAAGTCGAGCAAAATATCGACGTCGCGCCCAGCGCCATCGTGCAAGGCTTCGAGGTGCATCACGAGATTGGAAATGACTTCGCGTTCGACGTTGAGCGCCGGGGCAAATGGCGCGCCGAAGCCCGGCCGCCAGCCTCGTACATTTTTCTTATCCGCGTCGTAGTTGAAGATGTTGGTTTTCAGGGCGCCGAACCCTTTCTCGCGTACTTCACGCCCAATCGCTTTAACGCCATCCAGGTCAGAGATCGCTGGCGCATAGTGCGTCGGATGGTTGATTCTCCACGTGGCGCAATGGGACCAATACACGCGAATGCGATCGCGGATCTTGCCACCGAGCAGTTCATACACCGGCACGCCCAGCCCCTTCGCCTTGGCATCGAGCAGCGCGTTCTCGATAGCGCCCATCGCGAGCGCGACGATGCCGCCGGCCGCCGGGCGAGTGGCGCAGTAAAGCTCGGTGTAGATACGCTCGTGCTCGCTCACCGCCTGGCCGATGACACGCGGGGCGAGTCTCTCGATCACGGCGCCAACGCCCGGCGCGCCGAAACCTTCATCGAATTCGCTCCAACCGACGATACCGCTGTCGGTGGTGAGTTTGACATAGTGATAGTTGCGCCAACCCGCGTCGCAGGCCAGAGTTTCGACAGAGATGACTTTCACGAATTACTCCTCGATTTGTTACCGGTCGGGAGTGAGTTTAACGCATGTCGCCATACTGCTCGTTACTGCGATTTTAAGCCCAACTCCTTGACCAGTTTGCCGTAGCGCACGTATTCGGCTTTCAGCATCGTGGCGGCTTGTTCGGCGGAACTGGGTTCTCGGTTGATGCGACTGGCTGATGACCGCGGTCCTGAGACCTGGCGGCCTAACCAAAGCGGTTAGTCGTTTATCTGGACTCTGCGTTTTGATCGGCGACGCGCGCCAACTCAGCCGCTCAGCGCCAAGTCTACGATGACAAGATCGACCGGATCAGTTCTCATGTCCTGGAGCGCTTGCTCCGCACTTTCAGCTTCGATATCAACCTCGAGATCGCTCTCTCGATTGATTAGCTGCGCGGTGCCGTGCCGCAGTATAGGGTGGTCGTCGACAACCATTATCGTGGTCTTAGTGAGCGGCAATGGAATTGAACGTAATATTATGGTCATCGTTGGTCTCCACCGATCCGGGAATTGAAACATGTACGCATAATCCGCGGTTCGGTAAGTTGCGAAACTCGAGTCGGGCACTGATCAGTTTGGCGCGGTACTGCATAATTTGCAGACCCATTCCGGCCACGGCGCCGCAGGTGGAAGTCCTCAGACCCACTCCGTCGTCCGTGATATTTAACGTGACGACGTCGTGCTCACGCACAAGCTCAATCGTTATGACCGATGCGGCGCTGTGTTTGACAGCATTGGTAAGTGATTCTTGCGCGATCCGATAAAGACGGATGGCGGTATCGCGATGGAAAACGAGAACAGGCTCGGGGGCAGCGAAACCACGAACGCACGCCAAATAATCGTTGTGCATTTTCGGTTAATTGCGCCAACGCTGCATCGATTAGGTAAGGTTACTTAGGCGAAGGTCGCTATTTAGAAGCAAATTCATCGCTGACCGATCCTGCCCAAGGCTACACGCTCAATTGACTGGCGATTCGCGCACGCGCGCCGTAATCATTCGCGTCGCCGCGATCGGCGATTTCGCCGAGCTTCAACACGGCATAACGATTTGCTACCGCGAGGGCAAACGTGATGTGCTGTTCGATTAGCAAGATGGCGGTCCGCGACTGTTCCCGCTCGGCTTTAAGAACGTCCGCGAGCCGTTCGATGACCGATGGTTGCAGTCCCTCGGTAATTTCGTCCACTAGCATGAGTTTCGGCTGGGACATCAGCGCGCGCGCCACTAGCAGCATTTTTTGTTCGCCGCCCGACAGCGTGCCGGCGCGTTGCTTCAAGCGTTGCGGCACGAACGGGAAATAGGCGCCGATGCGCTCCAAGCCCGGCTTCATAAGCTCGTCGCGGGTCAATGCGAGCCGAAGATTTTCTTCAACGGTTAAGTCTTGAAAAAGCGTTTGTTCCTGCGGCGTGTAGGCGATGGATTTGCGCGCGATCCGATGGGGCTGCGCGCCGGTGATGTCTTCACCGAAGCATTTCACTTTGCCGGCCAGCACGGGTAAGTAGCCCATCACGGTTTTTAGCAATGTGCTTTTGCCCATGCCGTTCTTTCCGAGTAGAGCGAAAATTTCGCCTGGCCGGACGCTAAGATCCACGTCACGCACGACCACCGCCTCGCCATAGCCGCTGCGCACCCTGGCGAGTTCCAGTGCGTACGCGCTCATGCGTGCGCGCCGTCCATGGCGCCGCCGCCCGAGTAAATAGTTCGTACTAATTCCGATTTGATAACTTCAGCCACGGCGCCATCGAGCACGATCTTGCCTTGGTGCAGGACGATCACCCGAGAACTGATCTCACGCACGAAATCCAAATCGTGTTCCACCAGTAATATGCATAGCCTATCCTTGCTGGCCAACTCGACTAGGATTTCGCCGACCAGCGTGCGCTCGGGCTTGGTAAGTCCCGCCGTCGGCTCGTCCAACAGCTCGACGCTGGGCTCAAGTGCAAGCACCATCGCCAATTCCAACGCTTGCTTTTGCCCGTGGGACAGATGCCGTACCTGCATGCCTAGTTGCCGGTCGAGCCCCGTGGCGCGCATGATCTTGAGCGCTGCTTCGGGAAGTTTAAGCGTCGCTGCGCGGGCCCATAACGAGGGTTTTCCGCGGCGCGTGCGGGCGATACACAGCGATTCCGCGACGGTCAATGTGTCGAAGGTATTGGCGTTTTGGAACTTACGACCGACGCCGAACGCGACACACTCATAGGGCGGGCGTCGCGCGATGTCGTGATCGTTAATTAGTATCGTGCCGCCGGAGCGCTCGCCGCCGTCGCCGATGCAGCGCATGAGCGTGGTCTTGCCGGCGCCGTTCGGACCGACTAGGCTCAGCAACTCGCCGTGCCGCGCTTTAAAGTCGATGCCCTCGAGAACCTGCAAGCTGCCAAAATTTTTCCGTACCTGCCGGACAACGATCGCGCACGACCCGGCGCTGGCTAGTCTGGCCGGCGGCTCGGCCGCTGTGGCTTGCAGCGTCGTCGTTTCCATAGACTCTACTTCGCCGGCCTTGTCGCGCTTAAAAATCCTCGTCACCAAGGGCGCGATTCCGCGCGGTAACGCGACGATTACCGCGACGAAGGCAAGACCGATGATCAGTTTCCAAATATACGGCAGATTGCCGCTCAGGTACGCCGTGCTGGTATCGATCAGCAGCGTGCCGATCACGGGACCGATAAGCGTGCCGCGTCCACCTAACGCGACCCAGATGACGAGTTCCGTACCAAATACAAAACCGGTGTATTCCGGCGCGACTACCATCTGCACGCAGGCGAAGGCGTAGCCCGAGATAGCTGCGATGACCGCGCAGGCGACCAGCAGCAAAATTTTGATGCGCGATACGTTAATGCCGAGATATTCGCAGCGCGCTTCGTTTTCGCGTATTGCGACCAACACCCGCCCCGCGTCACTGCGCACGAACATCCAAGCGCCTGCGGTGATGACGATGAGATACGCGCCGGCAATCCAAAACCAGCCGTGCAGCGAAATATCGAAGCTCTCGAAACCGGACAAGCCGCTGCTCGATCCTGTGAATGTGCCTCCCGAATAGAGGATTTGCGCGACGACGATAGGCAGCACCAAGGTCACCACCGACGCGTATAACGGCGAAGCACCGTGATAAAACGAAAGCCAACCGACCAACACCGCAACGATCACCGCCACCGCGATACCCGCGCCGAGCGCCAACGCTGCATGTACAAGGCTAAAGCCCGCGTGAGTGAAAACCAGGCCGGCGGCATACGCGCCAATGCCGAAGAAAGCAGATTGACCGAAAGTAAGTATGCCGGTATATCCCCACAGGATATCAACGGTGAGTGCGACTGCTGCGTACAAAAAACCGCGGATCAAATTGTTCACCAGAAAATCGGACAATAGATAGGGTCCGATCGCCACGAGCACCAGCGCTGCAGCCACGCAAACTAGCACCAAGCGCGCGTCGGAGCGCGGCCGCGTTGCCATTCGAGATTCGAGCGGGAGTGGTTCCGTGGCCGGGGCGCTACTCACGGGCAAACCCTTGCGGGCGCAAACGCAGTATCAGCGCCGCGAGCACGACGATGGTCAGGCCGCCCAGCACCGGATTGCCGTAGGTGCTCACCAATACTTGCGCACCGCCGAGCACCAGGCAGGCAATCGCGAGGCTGGCTAGCGACATGCCCGACACCAGCACGAGCATAAACGCGCTCACTAACCACGGAACGCCGAGATTCGGATCGACGCTGGAGAGTGGCGTGATCAGCGCGCCGGCAAGGCTCGCCAAACCAGCGCCCAACGAAAACGAGATAAATCGCACCAACCCGCTGTTGATGCCGAGTCCACGGGCGAGGTTTTCATTCATGATCACGGCTCGTGTTTGCAAACCAAGCCGCGTGCCATTCAGCACCGCTGCGAGGGCTAACGCCAAAACGATAGACGCGATCACCAGAATCAGCCGGTACTGCGAATAGGACTCACCCATGAATTCCATCGCGCCCTCGACCGGGCTCTTCACGAATTGAACCTCGCGCCCGAACGCGAGTGTGATGAGTTGACCGATGATAATGCCCAAACCCCAGGTCGCAAGAATTGCGTCCAGCGGTCGTGTGTATAGCGGTCGCATGATGAGCCGTTCGACGATCATTCCGCAAATGAATCCAATCACGAACGCGAAAGCGAGCGACCACCATGGATTCAATTCAAGGCGGGTGACCAGCAGCGCCGAATAGCCGCCAACGGTCAAAAATCCACCGTGGGCGAAGTTGATAATCCGCATGACGCCGAAAACGATCAACAAGCCCGCCGACATCACGAACAGGATTGCGGCGGTGGTGACGATATCGAGGAATTGCGCGGTCATGGCGATCTCGTTACTACTGAGAATTCCTTGCTTGAGTGACATGGCGTTTGGTATTCGCCAAACCCACGCTCCCTTGCAGGGCGCACTGCCCGTTGCATCGGGCAGCCGCTTCGCGGGCGGCCAGCTTGCTGGCTGAAACCCCCGCTACGCCCCCACCCCTCTCCCGCCGGAGCGGGCGAGGGAGTCGTTCCTCGGTTGTTATTTCAGATTCGGGCACTGCTCGCCCGGATCGACATCCTTGAAGGTCTCGAGCAATTTCACGTTGCCGTCGGCTTGCACTTGCCCGAGATAAATCGTGAGCGGCGCGTGGCGTTGTTTGTTCATTTTAATCTTGCCGCGCGGCCCGTCGACACTAACTTCTCCAAGTGCCTTGATAACCGCGTCCGTATCGGTCGTCCCGGCTTTTTCGACGGCGGCTTTGTAAGCGTAGACGCCTTCATATTGCGGCACGGACAGATCGTTCGGCGTTTTTAAATTCGAGCCGAATTTTTTCTGCATGGCCGCCATGAAAGCCTTGTTGGCGGGTGTGTCGATATTGGTGAGATACGAGCCGGAAATATAGATGCCGTCCGCGTCTGTTCCCATGCTCTTGGCGGTGCCTTCGTCAACCGCGAGGTTTCCGTAGGGAAGCTTGATGCCCGCCGCGCGCAATTGCTTGGTCAGCGTCACATTCGGTGCCCCGCCGGCGGTCGACGTGATCACCGCGTCAGGATTAGCCGCTTTTAGCTTAG
>JANNFT010000495.1:0-1825 GCA_031380185.1 Pseudomonadota bacterium | reverse complement strand
TTTCGTCGTCCCGCCGTTTTCCTAGCAGATAGGCGATTTCGGAGGTTACAAAACGCTTACTCGATCCGCGCAGCTGCTTTTACTTCGCATCCGCCGTTCCCGTAAGCGAAGCTCGTGTTAGAGGTGCGCTACTGCTAACGATTCGACTAACTCTACATTTTTCTTAGATCGAAGCAACACTTTGCAGTGCCGTTTTGGATTGTGATACCATAATTTGGACGAAAAATAGAGGGAGAAAATCTTCAGTTCGTACCTTGCGGCGACCTGTAAGAAAAACCGATATGAACCTTACCTCGAAAGAATGCAGGACGTTAAATTCCCGCGCGAAGGGTTGCGGCGTTGACCTCGCGAATTCGATATGAGCGCATCGGAATTTAATCAGGGTTCACGAGCCACTTATGACTACTGGCTTGGACTGATCTCACAGCTACTCGGCCAGTTTGGTAGTCCCTCGTCAACAGGTGCAGCCCCCGCTAGTTTCGATGGGTTGCCATTCCCCGTCGATCAGGTCGCTAAGGTGGCATCGATCACTCAGCAGTCGCTGCAAAGCATGCTCCAAGTACTAGTGCCAGCTCTGCAGACCGGCATGCCAAATCTGTTGGCGCAATGGGGCAAGCAATTGGCCACATTTTCGTTCACCAAGCCTGGCGACACCGCAGATGCGAACGCCCAGTCAGTGTTCACGCCATGGCTGGCGTTCATGCCGAACCTAGCCGCTGTCATGCCTGCGATGTCGTCTACGACGCCGAGCATCGATACGGTCATGCCGCAAGCACCGCTTCAAGCAATCAACAAGGCCTGGGTCGATATGGCGAGCCGTCTTACGGGGACCAGTCCGGCGCAGATCGATACCGCGTTTGACCGTACCCACGGCGCCTTCAGCGATGGTGTTGGATTGGGCCCTACGCGCAAGTTGAATGCGGCATGGCGCGACGTGATGAGCGCCAGCATCGCGCAGCAAGACGCACGTACCCACTACGCAAGCGTGTTACAAAGCGCATATCCGCAAGGATTTCAACGGTTGCTATCGGCGCTTGCAACCAAGGGCGACGCCGGCGAGCGCATCGACAGCGTGCTGGCATTGATCAAGATGTGGGCAATCAACATCGAACAGGCGGTGCACGAGACGCTGCAGTCCGAGCGCGGGTTAGCGGCGACTGGCGCGCTTATTCGCGCCGATCTCACCTACCGCAAGAAGATGCAGCAAGTGGCTGCCGTTTTCGCCGAGCAATTCGATATGACCTCGCGGCGTGATCTTGACGATGCGTTTCGCGAGATTCAAGCGCTCAAACGTGAATTGCGCGCGACGCGGATCAGCGATACTGGCGGCAGTATTGAACCGCAACGCGCGCCTGCGCGTAAACCCAGGGCGACAAAGAAAAAGGCGAACAAAGATGATTAATCCCTTGGAGCAGGCACAGTTGCTCGGCCGTGCAGCGGCGGCCCTAGCGATCACACCGGAGTCCGCGACGAAAGAACTAAAGGCGGCAAACGACAAGTTAGCACGCGGGCTGAACAAGCTTGGGCAGCTTTCAGAGAGCGATCTGGCCATCGCGACCGTACCGCGCGACGAGGTGTGGCGCGAAGACATGGTGAGCCTGTACCGTTGTCATCCGGTCGTCGATAACCCGCACCCTGTGCCGATCCTGATTGCCTACGCGCTCGTAGGACGCTTCCAGATGATTGACCTTGAGGCCGATCGATCGCTGGTGCGCAAGTTGCTGGCCAGCGGCTTCGACGTCTACTTCATCGACTGGGGCCTGCCGCGGCGCGCGCAGCGCTGGCATGGGATCGATGACTATGTATCGGGCTACCTTGATCGTTG